>DITI01000032.1 GCA_002422765.1 Candidatus Pacebacteria bacterium UBA6188
AAAAACCAAGGTGGCAGGAAGATCTTATTTCCAAGGAAATAAAATACTCCCATAAGCCAATAAAAGAGCTGTTGAGGAAAACATTGCTTGACTTTCCTGCAAAAGAAAGTGGAATTAAGGTGCTAGTTCATCTAAGTCAATTTAGAACAAATTCGTAGACAAAAAAAGCTGTTCTTCGTAAAGCAAAAATGTTAAAATGGAGGATGTTCTTTTTTAGCCTTCGGCTAAAATTTCCTCTACCCAACCCTTGACTTTTTGGCCATATTTTTCTTGCTCGATCACAAACTTCAAATGAGCCTTGAAATAATTTTCTGGATCACCAGTGGTTAGCCATTTACTATTGTTTTTGGCTACCAAGACTTTTTTACCAGCTCGATTGAGCTTGCCAATCGCATCAGCAGTCCATAGCTCACCATCCTTGCCCACTCCACTAACAGTGAGGTGCTCAAAAATTGCTGGAGTCAATAAATAGCGGCCGTAGGAAGCCAAGTTGGTGGGAGCATCTTCCACACTAGGTTTCTCAATGATATCGACCAAAACGTTTTCCTGACCCTCTCGATAACTACCATCACGCAGAGCCACTGCGGCATACTTGGTGATTTCAGCAATCGGTAACTCTTCGACCATAATGATGGCTGAAGCGTCATTATATTGATGATAAGTGTCAACCAAAGTTTTGGCTGCACTGGGACTACCAAACACAATGTCATCACTGTAAATAGCTAAAAAGGCGTCTTCATTTTCCACAAAAGCCTTGGCGCTAGCAAAAGGTGAACCATTGCCGTAAGGCAAACTTGGATCTTGAGTGATTACGGTAATTTTGGGGTAATCCAAAACTTGTTGTACCAATTCATAACGGTCTTCTTTGCCTTGAGCGGCCAATTGCTTGCGAATGCGGTTTACATTATTGTTGAAATAATCTTCGTAGATGGGCTTACCCTCTGGGGTGGCAACAATAATAATCTCTTCCACATTGGCTTCCACACATTCTTCGATCACGAGCTGCATAACTGGGCGATTGCCCATTGGCAACATGCCTTTGGGTACGGTTTTGGTGATGGGTAAATATCGACTGGCAAAGCCAGCATCGGTAATAATCGCTTTGCGGACAAGTTTTTCAGACATATGCAAAAAGTATAACACAGCTAAAAAACTGAAAAGATCAGCAAACAATTTAACAATGCCCTCTTGACCAGTAGCAAGAAAAAGCGCTATGCTGGAGTTGATGTCGCAAACTCAAAGAAGAAACCCCTTTGCCATTCTTGGCTTATTTACTATTATCTTGGTCACCTCCATCGCTTTGCTAGCGGTAATGTTTCTACAAAAACCAGCCACCGAATTAAGCCTCGACTCTCGTAAAGCTGCCATGGTCGACTCTGGCTTGGCAGAACTCAACACTTACCCTTTTAATCAAAGCACTCTGAAGGTCAAGGAAGAGCAAAAAATTAATCTCCAACTCAACACCAAAACCAAATCTCTCGACTCGATTGAGTTAATTTTTGAGGTTATTGCTGATAAAGGCTTGCTGAATGCAGATAAAATCAAGTTCACCGGCACAGTGCCAGCAGAATTAGAGGTCAATAAACAAGAAGTAGTACCCAGTATTTGTGAAAAAGATTGTTACACCGTTACTCTTTTGCTCAGCGTCAAAGATCCAGAAACTGCTTTTAACAGCAACAACCAGATGGAAACCATCTCTCAACTGAGTTTCACTCCGCAGAAAGAAGGTAGTTTAAAACTAAAAATCAGTCAAGACAGCACCGCCATTGAACATGAAACTACTGAAGACATTTTACAAAAACCCACTGTTTTGGATTTTCAATATTACGTTACTGAGAATGGCATCGACCGCTCCCAATGTTCTTTCGAGTATTCAGCTTGGGGAGAATGTAAAAATGGCTGGCAAACTCGCCAATATTCAGTCCAACCAGACAAATGCTACTGGTATGAAGAAGAAACCCTCAAGGAATTGAGTCAAAAATGCGCCGATCAAGATGTAATTAGCGCTAATAGTCAATATTTCTACCTCTACTCCAATGACCGTTGCTGGAACAAGCCTTCAGAAGGAGAATCTCTCTACGTCATCTGGAATAAAAAGCAATACAGCAATGTCACCTGGATCGACGTCAGCAGTAGTCCAGAGTTTGGCGACTATTATCACAAAAAAGTTGAGGGCAACATCGATCAAACCAATGGCGACTGGCTCATCGTCAATGCTAAAGGCTTTACCCACGCCACTGGCAATAAAGGTCCCTTGAGCTTCGAGCCCAACAAAGAATATTTCTTCCGCCTCTACACCACCAACAATGACGGTCAGCACATCTCTTCAGTTCGTTATTACATCACCTTCTGTAGTGGTGATCAAAGCAGTTATAAGAACTGCAATGACGCTTGTGGCGAAGGTAGCGACCAAAGTAAAAGTTGTGCCCCAGGCTTAACCTGTCATGAGGGTCAATGTCGTAATGAAAAAAATCTCGACAACACTCTCTGTTTAGCCACTCCTGGCATTCAAACTAATGACCGCAGCTGCAATCAATATTGCGCCAATAGCAATGATTGTTCAGCTGGTCTAACTTGCTTCTGGAATCGTTGTCGCGCTCCACAAAATCTAGACAGCAGTAGTTGTGAAGTCAAAACTGCCGCAACCACCACTAGCTCCGTCAGTACCGTGGCCAATAAAGGCAGTAATATTAATTCCTACACCGATCAATCAGGCAAAACAGTCCTCTTGCCAAGCGAAGCCTATGATTTAACTACTTATGGTTGCAATCAAGGTTGTAACAACAATCGCGACTGTGACGTGGACATGCGCTGTTACAAGGGCAAATGTCGTCTCGCTGATGATCCTGAAGAAATAGCTTGTAAAGTTAGTCAAGATTCAAGCGACAAAGAAATAGACTCCACTCCTAGCGCAGTCAAAACTCAGGTTAGTCCTACTCCTACTGATCAAAAAAAGAGCGGTCCTTTCCAAAGTAGCTTGAGTAAAATGATTTCCAACTTCTCCTGGCAGTGGCTGGCTTTTGCTGGAGCATTGCTTATCGTTGCTTTGGGTCTCATTGTTAGCTCCATCGCTCGAGCCAAAAAAGATCCTTGGCAAGCTAGTCTCACCAGAACTCCAGAGCCAACAAACAATGAACAGGCTGATGACGAGGAAATCAAAATCCCAGAAGACAAGCCTTTGAGATTTTAACTTGAAAAAACAAACACTTCAGGCTAGAATCCTAGACATCGCCAGAAAAAATTGCATATGTTGACCAAAATCAAAAAATACTTTCAGGAAGTCCTCACTGAAATCAAGAACACCACTTGGCCTACTAAAACTAACACCAAAAATATGACTCTTTTGGTGGTAGCGGTTGCCATCCTGATTGCTCTCTATCTTGGGGGCATTGATTTCCTCCTACAAAAAATTATGGGGGTTCTGATATAATACTTCTCCTATGACCGATCAAATGCAAGTTCCAGAAGTACCAGAAATCCAAGAAGTGCAGGTGCAATCACCCAACTTGGTTAACATCTCTGACGTCGATAACAAAAAAGCCCGTTGGTATGTCGTTCACGTTTACTCTGGTCATGAGAAAAAAATTGCCGAGGCACTCCGCCAACGCGCTCAAACTTTGCATTTAACTGACAAAATCATCCAAGTTCTCATTCCTACTCAAGACAAGATTCAAATTCGTCGTGGTCAACGCAAGACTGTAAGTGAAAAAATCTTCCCAGGCTACATGCTGGTCAAATTAGAAATGACTGATGACGCTTGGTTGGCGATTCGCACCACCGATGGCGTGACCGGTTTTGTCGGCATGAGTAGCAAGCCTACTCCTCTACCAAAAAGCGAAGTTGAAGCTATCATGAAATACACCGAGCAATCTGGTGAAGCCTCCTACAAAGCTGACTTTGTTGATGGTGAAGCAGTCAAAGTGGTTGAAGGACCATTCAATGACTTCTTGGGCACTGTTGACAAAATTGATGAGGAAAAAGGCAAAGTCACCGTTTTACTCAATATTTTCGGTCGCGAGACTCCAGTGGAATTAGATTTCTTGCAAGTCAAGAAGGTCTAGTTTACATGCTATAATACTCTTCTTCGATTAAAATTTTGGTGGATTAGGGAATCCACGCTTCTCAGACTTTTAGTTGGAAGAAAACAAAAAATAAAACTTAAATATAAATGAAAGGAGCAATTTAATTTTTCGATGCATTGCGCCACCCGAGTAAGCGTCCTTACTCGAGAGACGCTGAGGAGAAAAATTTAGATTGCGACGAACATGGCCAAAAAAGTCAAACAAATCTTAAAACTAAATCTACCAGCTGGTACTGCTACTCCAGCCCCTCCAGTCGGTCCTATTTTGGGTCAAGCTGGTATCAACATGATGGATTTCTTGAAGCAATACAATGCTGCTACTTCTGATCAAAAAGGTCAGATTATTCCTGCCGAAATCACCATCTTTGAAAACAATTCTTTTACCTTTGTCCTTAAATTACCTCCAGTTGCAGACTTGATCAAGCAAACACTCAAGCTCAAAGCTGGTAGCGCTACTGCAGGCAAAGACAACAAAGCCAAACTGACCATGGATCAAGTCAAGGCCATTGCTGAAAGAAAAATGCCTGACATGAACACCAACAATTTGGAATCAGCCATGCAAAGCGTCATCGGCTCAGCCAAATCAATGGGTGTAGACGTTGTTTAATTAAAAAATATAAATAAGTGGGAGGCTCAAGCTTTACTCTAGCCGTTTGCACCACAGAAAGTAAAATATGGGAAGCAAAAAAAACGTCGACATGACGCAGACCGAGATGGAAATCAAAACCGTCGAAGTCGAAAATCCTACAGAAGTTAATGTTGAAGGCAGTGAAGAAACTGTCGTCAAAAAAGCCGTCAAGGCCAAAAAAGCGAGAAGTAAACGCTATCAAGCTGTACGTGCTCAATTAGACAAAAGCAAATTTTACCCAGTTAAGGAAGCTGTTGAGTTAGTCAAAAAACTTTCTTACAGTCATTTCGTTGGTTCTGTCGAAGCTCACATTATTGTGCGCGAAGTTTCTAGTAGTGTTGATCTCACTTTGCCACATTCCACTGGCAAAAGCGTTAAAGTAGCGATTGTTGATGCTGCTCTACTCGCAGAAATTGAAGCTGGCAAGCTTGATTTTGACATCTTACTCGCTCATCCAGAGTTCATGCCTAAATTAGCCAAATTAGCTAGAGTTTTGGGTCCAAAAGGCCTGATGCCTAACCCAAAAAATGGCACTTTGACTCCCAATCCAGAAATCAAAAAGAAAGAGTTGGAAGCTGGTAAATTTACTCTCAAAACTGAAAAAAAAGCTCCCCTCATGCACTTGGTGATTGGTAAAACTGACATGAGCAACGATCAGCTTAACGAAAACATTGAAGCCTTGCTCAAAGCCCTCAAAGGCAAAGTTCTCAAGCTAAGTCTTTCTCCCAGTATGGGACCAGGCATTAAAGTTTTGGTAGAAGATAAAGACGAAGAATAATTCTTTATTAATTTAAAACAGGAAAACCCGCCTTTTTAGGCGGGTTTTTTGAAGCTGTAACTGTATAGAAAAAGAGGGAATCCTTCGCCAAGCCAAAGGTGCGTGAAAACCAATTAGGACGCTGATTGGTAAAAGTTTTTTCGACACTTACTTCATCAGTAGACTTGAGACGCTCATACATGGCAACTGCACCGGTGGAAAGACTAGTAGAAGAAACCCAGCGGTGAAAAACTTTGCTAAGCAGTAATTGCTTAATCGTTTCCCCAACTAAACCAGGAGTATGATTGGACTTTTTCTCGACTTGACTCCAACTCTTGTGCTTAATTCCTGTATTTCCCAATCCCAAACTAAAAAATTCATGCTTATTGCTAAAGCCATCTAGCTTAACTTTTCCACTTAAAATTGCAACATCTTGCTCTTCTGTTTGCACCTGAATGTTTATAAAACACTCATTTTCATCTAACTCTTCAGTTTTTTTAACATAAGTGAGGACAACATTAAAAATTTTTCCAGAAAAATCAAACGAAAATAATGGGAAATTTTTTTCTCCTTGATGTTCCATTTGCAACATCAACTCGCCCATTGAAACCTTCATTTCATTTGCCTCTCTAGTTTTATTTGCTCAACAATTGCTTCAAGAAATCCAAAGCCTGCTTGCCTAAATCCCCACTCTGATTGATTTCTTCCTTGAGTTTGCCTGCTTCAATCATCTCTTCCGCTCTCACTCGAGCCTTACCGCGCACGCGCACGCCAACTTTATTCGCTTCAATTTCACTATCACCAATAATCAACATAATTGGCACTCTAGCGACTTCAGCAGCGCGAATTTTGGCTTGCAAACGCTCGGAGCGGTCATCTAGTTCAACACGCACATCTTGATCCAATAATTGTTCGAAAACTTGGCGAGCATAGGCGCTGTGACGATCGGCAATTGGCAGAACTTTGACCTGCACTGGCGCCAACCAAGTTGGAAAATCTCCACCATGATGCTCGATCAAGAAAGAAAAGAAGCGTTCAAAAGAACCCACCAAAGCGCGGTGAATGACAAAAGGACGTTGTTTTTCACCGTTTTCATCAACATAAGAGAGGTCAAAACGCTCCGGCAAATTGAAATCCACCTGAATGGTAGAAATACTATCTTCCTTGCCAAAAACATTAACTGCTTGAACATCAAGTTTGGGGCCATAAAAAGCAGCTTCACCCTTAGCTTCCACATATTCGACTCCAGCTTCGTCAAGAATTTCGCGCAAAATATTTTCAGCTTTTTCCCAATCACTACGTTTACCACAGGCTTGGAATTTTTCCTTGTCTGGGTCAGAAAGTGACAAGCGGAAGTGATAATTGGTTAGGCCCATGTCTTCATAAAAAATATCCAACATTTTCATCACTTCACGAAACTGATCCTTGAGTTGTTCTGGAGTACAGAAGATGTGAGCATCGTTCTGAGTAAAACCACGCACTCTCTGCAAACCATGCAATTCACCTGATTTTTCGCGACGATAAACCGTGCCAAATTCACCCATCTTGATCGGCAAATCACGGTAACTGTGACTTTTGAGTCGATAAACCATCATCCCTGCTGGACAGTTCATGGGTTTGGGGTAATAGGTTTCCTGCTCATGACCTATAACTTTACCCGAATCATCTTTTTCTTCATAGGTTAAAGGTGGATACATACTTTCATCATAAAATCCTAAATGGCCTGATTTTTCAAACAATTCTTTACGATTCAAATGTGGGGTCAAAATATGCACATAACCGAAACGACGTTCCATTTTCATCATGTAGTCTTCTAGAACACGTCTCATGGCATAACCATTGGGCAACCAGACTGGTAAGCCTTGACCAATCTCTGGAATGATGGCAAAAAGCTCCATTTCTTTACCAATTTTACGGTGATTACGTTCCTCAGCCATTTGTTTTTTGCTCAGATAATCATCTAGCTCTGCTTGACTGGCGAAAGCTGTACCATAAATGCGAGTTAGCATTTTGTTTTTCTCACTCCCGCGCCAATAAGCTCCAGCTACACTCAACAATTTGAAAGCTTTAATTTCAGAAATTTTGCTAACGTGAGGACCTTTACACAAATCGACAAAAGAAGCCAATTTAATACTGGCTTGTTCGTGGTCAGACATCAACTCTAAGCCAGCTAAAAGCTTCTTATCGGCCTCAATTTGCTCGCTGCGACCAGTAAGGTAGAAAGTCACTTGGCTAGGTTTTTTTTCTAAAACTTGATGCTTAATAGGTGAACTGCCATCGCTCACCGATTCACTCAACTCAAAATCTTCAGCATTTTCCAAACCATCAAGCAATTCTTGCTTATAAACATTGTCAGCAAAAACTTGTCTTGCCACTTTAATTGACACCTCCACTCGCTCCATCAATAAACCTTGCTGAATAAGCTTCTTCATTTCTTTTTCAATTTTTGGAAAATCTTTTTCCGTAATTCTCAAGCCTTGCTCACGAGCACTATCGGCCAAGTCAAAATCAAAATAAAAACCGTCAGCAATAGCTGGACCCATAGCCTTGATAATGTTGGAGTTGTTCTTGCTACCGCTACCGTAAATTTTCTCCATCGCCATGGTTAGCACGTGCTCACTAGTGTGACGTAAACGAAAAAGTTGGTCGGCCTGATCTAAATTCTTTGCTTTGGGCATGATGCCTTTCTTTGTTTTGATTTTTATTTTACTTTGTTTCTTAATAATTTGCTTGCTGGTTGTGACAAGATTACACTTCTTGCAATAAAAAATCCCGCTCTGTGGCGGGGTTTATTTTGCAAACAACAATCACAACCCCGCTTCTTAAGCAGTAGTAGTGGTAGTGTTTGAAATAAGGCTTAACACGAGTCTCATTATAAACCAATGATAAAATTTGACAAGCTTGGACAAAAAATCAAATTTCTCCAGACTTTTGCGAGCGCAAGGCTTTGGCGTGCTCTTTTTCAAATTGCTTGTCTTCCACGTCTTTAACACTCTCCTTGGTCACGTTAAAACGATCCAAAAATAGAATTAGTCCAAAACCAAGAGCAATGAGAACAAGTGAGAAGAAAAAAGCGCTGTTTAAGATCGGTAAAACATTGCTTTCCAGTAAAGGCACTACTTCACCATGACTATTAATTCTGGTACTGATTACCTCCTTCCAAGGCCAAACTTTGCGCAATGAACCAATCATAAAACCAATTAAAGCTGCCACTACGATGTCATGATGTTTGGCAAAAAGCCAAGACAAAAGACGAGAAAAAAGCGCCAAACCCAAGATTGAACCGGTCATCACCGCACCCAAAACCAAGAAATTTTGTTCAGACACCGCAGTCAAAACCTGTTCGTACTTACCCATAATCACCAATAAAAATGAGCCAGAAATTCCAGGTAAAATCATGGCACAAATGGCTACAGCTCCAGCCAACAAAAAAGCCAAAAGGGTGGCTGGGGTTTCAACTGGCACTGAACCAACCAAGAAATAAGCAAAGATCGCCGTCAGAACCAAGGCAAAATAATCATGCTTATTCCAAGTCACTACTCTCTTGCGCACCACCATAACTGAAGCCAAGACTAGACCAAAGAAAAAGGACCAAACAAACTCTGGCTGATGTTTTAACAAATAAGAAATACCGTTAGATAAAGCCAAGATTGCGGTCATCATGCCCAAAAAGAGGGGCACTAGAAATCCAAAAGGCACTTTCTGCCAAGCCTCTTTAATTTTGAGACGCACTATCAAATGTAAAACTTCACCACTCAAAAGCTTAATACTGTAAATTAACTGCTCATAAATACCCAATAAAAAAGCAATTGTTCCTCCAGAAACTCCTGGAACAGTATCGGCTGAACCCATCATAAAACCAGAGAAAAACAAACGGAGAAATTTTTTCATGAAATCAATGATAACAAAGAACTTTGAGCTACACCAGAACTAACCAGCTCCACCGCCTCCTCCACCACCTCCGCCACCGCCTCCTCCAGAAAAGCCACCACTCGAGCCAGAACCTGAAGCTCCGTAACTATGACTGGCAGAACTAGTCAAACCTGCAAAAGCTCCGCCCAAAGAATTAAGTGAATCACTAAAAGAACCCAGATTAATTGAGTTTAAATCCCCGACTGAAGAGTCGCTTAAATTATTGAAGCTCGATACTCCCCAATAGGTCTGTAGGACCTGTTGATCGCCGGCTGAAAATTTGACCGGCAACTGCGATAAAGCCTTAACTGAAACACCAAACAAAGTGCCATAAATTAAATATTTTTCCCATAAAATCACGCTGTCGATAGCGTAATCTTTGGTCTTTTGGTAAGCGAACATGTGTTTTTTGAAAGCCTGCCAAGCACTAGCTTCTTCCCAGCCTTTTTTACTACGCTTCTGAGCAAAATGCTGCAAAAAAGCAAAGATCATTCCTATAGCAAAGAAGCTTAGTAGATTGATTGTGCTCATAAATAGGCCTAGCGTGACCAAATCCGCTGTTTTGCTTGACGCCTCCCCTTCCAGCAAAGCACCCAGCAAAAACAATAAAATAAAACTAAAAAGTGGAATCAAGAAAATTTTCAAAGCTGAAAAGCTCTTTGCATAAAGATAAGAATCTTTTTCAAAATAACCGGCTTGAAGACCTTCATCCAGAGCAATTTTTTCTAAACTCTTAAAAAAATTATAACTTGATGAAGGATAGGTCTTAATATATTTGCCAATATCTAACAGAGCTAAGCGACGCTTAGTTTCGCTTGCCGGAGCCTGACTCAGATCCAAACGAGTTGACCAGGTTTGCTTGGTAGTATCGAAATACTGTAAATAGCTTTTGGCAATTTTTCTGGTCAAAAATTCATAGACCGCTTGTTCGACAGGAGCCAATTTGACTACTCTCGCTCCTTTAGGCAACTCATCAATTCCTTCCACCAACCGCGCGGTTTTTTCCAAAAAGTAATGATACTCCTTTTTGAGAAAACCAATTTTTTCTTTGCTGCGCGTAATTTTAAAAAGTTTTTTTTGCACCAAAGACAAAACAGTGGCCGTAAAAACTTTGGGGCTGAGTTTGGTCGTGGCAGTCAAAAGTTGCAGAACCAAAGCCGGCTCGCTGTCGCTAGGTGGCTCCCAAACACCACTTAAATTCTGCAGGGGTTTGTCTTTACCCAAACGCCAAAATTTCAAAAACTCCACGATGGTGAGAAAAACTCCAAAGAAAAAGAGTAAAACGCTTAAAACTAAATAAAAAGTTCCCAAGCGCTCCGCTCTCTTCAGCTGATCAGTGGTTGTTTTGATGAAAGCTTCTTCTTCTGCCAAAATGGCGGCGAGACTCAAGTTGCCATTGTCCAACTCATCTTTTTTGCTTGGAAAAAGGCTCTTTGGCAATAAAAGTCGTCCTTCAAAAAATTGTCCAACTTTTAAATCTTGAGCTTGCCAAGAAACACTGAAAAAACCTGTTTCTTTTTCTGGCAAAGAAGCGATGCTAACCATAGCGTTAAGCGGACCATGGCCAAAAGCCTTAACTTCATCCATTTGACTAGCCAAAGTTTCCTTGGGTAAGAATAGCTTGGCTTGCACCTGCTGACTCGCTGTCTCCCAGTCTCGACCAACAAATTGCCAATACAACTCTGCCACATCTTGGTGTTTGGTGAGAGCATTGGCAACTTTATAACTTAAAACAAAAGTTTTAGGCTCGTAGTTGGCTTGAAAGTGCCATTGTAGGTAGTATTCATTTTCCCTTTCCTCCACTACAAAAGTGTGATCAGGATTATTTCTGGCTTCGCTGAAGTTAGTTGCAGCAGGCGATAATTCTTGATAGCAAATTTCGCTATCTTTTTCACAAAGTTGGAAATCAGATAGAAGATAAGCTTCTTCTCTGCCAGTAGCTTGTTTGCTAATACTTTGATAAACAAAACGATAGTCACCTTGAAAATCAAATTGTCTGGTTTCAGTCACCTGCATTGATCCGTCTTGGTTGAGAAAAGCTTGGATCTCGACCTGATTGATAGAGTATTCTTTGGCGAAAGCTGAGTTGGGGAAAATGAAAAACAAAGTTAGAAAAAAAAGAAACAATTGCATTGCTTCACATTCTAGCAACTACAGGAGGGATTAGCAAAGAATTAGAAACAAAACAGCCCCTCTTCACAAATTAGCAGATCAGCTGTATAATCTCCTCTTATTCCAAAGACAGTGTGGCTTTTCGCTCGATAGAAATCAAGCCAAAAGTTAAAAATCGCACCGAGGAAAAATAGCTTTTTTGTTATTTTCTCCCCCTCTTGCTTTTTCCACCCTGCACTAGAATTTGAATTGAAAAATAATTTAGTAGTTTTGAAAGATTTTTATGCCAAATCAACATAATCAAGAACAAGTTAAAATCGTTCAAGAAAAATTGGACAGAGCCGCTTCCATGGTCGTGATTGACTATGCTGGAGCCAATGTTAAAGATTTAACCGAGTTGCGTGCCGCTCTGGTTGAAGCTGGTGGTGAAATGTTCGTCACCAAAAACACCTTGATCGACATCGCCGTCGGCAAAGGTAAGATGACTGAATCTTTGCAAGGCATGAGTGCCGCTGTTTTCTCCTACAACGACCCTATTTCCGCTATCAAAGCTTTGGTTAAATTTCATGACGAAAAAGAACTCTTGGAAATCAAGCAGGGCTTCATGGACGACAAAGTTTTGTCCACTGCTGAAGTTAAAGCTTTGAGCAAATTACCAAGCAAGAACGAGCTAATCGTTATGCTTATCCAACGCCTCAAGTCACCTGGTCAAGGCTTGGTAAACGTTTTGCAAGCCAATGCTCGCAACTTGGTCTACGTTATGAAGGCTATCGCCGACAAAAAATAATATTAATTAGCTGTTAGAAAAAATAATAAGTAATAAAGAAAGGAATATATATGGCAGATGAGAAACAACTCTCAGAAAAAGTCCAAAAAGTCGTTGACGCAGTCAAAGAACTTTCCCTAATGGAAGTATCCGAACTCGTAACCGCTTTGGAAGACACCTTTGGTGTGACCGCAGCTGCTCCCATGATGATGGGTGCTATGCCTGCTGGTGCAGCCGGAGAAGCTCCAGCCGCTGAGCAAGACGAATTTGACGTCATCCTCAAAGAAGCTGGTAGCAACAAAATTGGTGCCATCAAAGCTGTGCGCACCATCAAACCAGAACTTGGTTTGGGTGAAGCCAAAACCTTCGTCGAATCCGCTCCTAAGCCAGTCTTAGAAGGTGTGAAGAAGGAAGATGCAGAAGCCGCCAAGAAAACCTTGGAAGAGGCTGGTTGTGTCGTTGAATTGAAATAATTATTTCTTTTTCAAAGCAATCAAGAAAACCCGCGCTTTAAGGCGCGGGTTTTTGTTTGTTTAAAAAATCGTTTTTTATTTTAGAAACCTCTTGCCAATGAAAATTCCAGTTCCCAAAAAGAGATAAAATAAAGAAACGCTAATATCATTCACCTTAGCAGTTTCTCTTGATTTTGCCACACGAGACAAACAAATTTCCTTCTGCTCTGTTGCCATTTTTTCCTCATCCTCAGTGGCTTCTCTTGGCTTGCCTTCCATGCCGTAATAAGTCATTGGATAAGCGCAATCTTCTTCCCTCTCACCATAGTAATTATTGAAGGACAAGACTCCACCACTGGGATACTTGTCAAACAAATAAAAATTAAGGGTCGTTCTAATTCCACCATAGACGCCCAATAAGACAAAAATTAAAGCTAAAACGGAAACAAAGTAAGAGAGTTTGTTTTCTTTCATATGCGCTTATTATGAGCTTGGAGCAAAAAATAAGCAAATCTTGCCTTAGAACTACAGAGGTGAAATACTCAATCCATGCCCAAAAAAATAGTTAAAGCAGATAAAAATAAAAACGGTGTTGATGACCGCTTAGACTGGATCACTAACGTTTGCGCAGTCGTCCTACCCTTCACCACTCTTGACCAACTCTACATCATTTACGTCAAGCGAGAAACCGCTGGCGTCTCCGCTATCACTTGGTTTCTCTATGGCCTGCTTAGCATTCCTCTCCTAATCTACTCTTTGAAAAGAAAAGACTTGCCTATGATTTTGCTCAACGGTCTGTGGGTGTTGTTTGATTTCGCCGTCTGGGCTGGAGTAACTATTTTTTCCTAGCCAAACAATAAATCCACTTAACCTCCAAGCGCCCGCCAATATCTGGCAAATTGTCCTGAATTTGCAAAATTTCAAAACCAGTTTTTGCCACCAAAAACTCGACTTCAGTCTTAGTAAACCATCTAAAAAACCGCTCGTGCAAGGAAACATTATCAGCAACCACCGCGGTTTTTGCCTGACCAAGTTGTTGCTTGACGTAAACGTGCAAAATACCACCCTTTTCCAAAACTCTATTAAATTCCTCTAGAGCCTTGGTAACTTCCTCAATCGTTTCTAGATGCAATAAAGAAGCCTGAGCCCAGACTCCAGCGAAGCTCTCATTGGCAAAAGGCAGATCTAGAAAATTGCCTTGTATAAAAGTGAGGTCTGGATAACTCTCTCTGGCCAACCCTATTAAAGAATTGGACAAGTCAAGACCAGTCACCTCCAAACCCAGCTCACTCAAGATTTGCGTATCTCTGCCAGCAGCACAACCAGCATCTAAAACTTTTTTGCCTTGACCAACGGCTAGGGAAAATTTTTCTTGAAGCTCTCTGTTTGATAAATTCGAAATGGTGAGCGCATATTGCTTGGCATTGGCTTCATACCAAGCAATAGTATCCTTAAAACCTTTAATTTTCTTTGTCATGTCTACAGTTTTAACAAATTTTCCCACATTTGGCTATTCTCAAAAGTTATAGGATAAGAGTTTCGCCTTTTTTCGCCATTTCAAAAAATTATAGGATAATTATGTGGAAAGAAAGGGAAAACTCCAACAAAAGCTTGTTTTGCAAAAGCAAAGTCAGCATTTTTCCCTCTTGACCCACAGAGCCACAATCTGTTACTGTTGGATATAGATCAAAACAATACTTTGATCTAAAAAGATTCATTCCTCACCAATTAACCCACAAAGTTATGGGATATAGAATTTATTTAGTCAGGGTCTAGCGCCCAAGTAGCGAAAGGAAGCATGAACGATAATCTCAACATGATTAGTGAAGACGAAAAAAGAACCGGCCGAGCCGATGATGCTAGTAAGTTAGACATCAAAAACTTACCAGATCTCTTAACCGTGCGAGAAGTAGCAGATCTATTGCGCGTTTCCCCTCTCACTATCAAGCGCTGGGGCAAAAGAGGTAAATTACCAGCCATTCGCATCAATTCTCGAGGTGACAGACGCTACAAAAAAGAAGCCGTTCTCTGGTTATTGGGAGTCAATCCTAATGGCGCTGAAGAAGAATAGTTAAGTAGCCAAAATTTCTCGCCAAGTCAGCTTGATAAAAGCCAACAAACGCAATTGGCGACGATAACGCCAAGGTTGCTTGATGAGGCGATAGAGCCATTCCAAACCGATTTTTTGCACTAGCTGAGGTGCTCTAGGCACTTTAGCCAAGATAAAGTCAAAAGAACCGCCCACTGCCATGGCAGTTCTGACTCGATTGCTTTGTAAAAGTTGCAAATGTTCAACAATCCACTTCTCCTGATCTGGAGCTCCTAAGGCTACAAAAACTAGACTTGGTTGTAGTTTTTTAATAATTGCAGCCAAGGCCTGCTCTTCGACTGGTAAAATTTCATTTTTTTCCTGATAAGCCTCGGTCCAATAAAGATTGGGGCCAATTTTTAACAAACTACTTTGATCCTCAAATGACTCACCCTGATAAGAACCCTTGTAATCTCGACCACCAATTACCAAAGCTTTGAGTTCATGCTGTTGCGCCAAATCGAGTAAATACTCGACCACTTCCACTCCAGCCAAGCGCTCGGTCAAAGCCGCTGGCAATCGCCCAAATAACTTGAGCAAACGAGAAGCCCAAACCAAGCCAATTCCATCTGCCAATAAATAGTCGGCCTGCTGAAGATTTTTGGCAAAAGCTGGATCTTGCTTGGTTAGAACAACTTGCTCTGGATTGGGAGTAAAAATGCTGAGGGTTGCTTTTGCCTGATCAACAAGCAAAGAATCTTGCAAAGTGGCAAAAAACTCCTTTTTTGAAGTGTTGAGAATTGGCAAACCAAAAAGCCTGACTTTTTGCATAGCCCTAATTTTAACAGGTTTTTTACGCTAAAGGCTAAATCATGCTAAAATTTAAGCTATGGATTTAGCACATTTACGTCAAAAGCACCCGCGCCTCATTTATGATGGCTTTAAGTTGCATCAGGTAGAACAAGATTTGATTTTAACTTTTCACTTGTTTTTAGAACCAGATTTACATTTTGCCCCAACTCTCAAAATTAAAAATTTGCCTCAAGAGATTCTAGAGCAAATCAACGATAGTCAAACTCTCGACCCTACTCTTGAGCGCTTATTTTTTCATCTTGGCTTGGCAGAAATACCTAGTTATTTCAAAGCCGCTTGTCCAGCTGAAGTTCTGATCAGACATCAAGGTCAAATTGAAACCGCTGCTCTAGATTTTTGGCATGATTTATTAATTCGAGGCTTAGGCGAGTTTTATTATCAAAATCAACTTGATTTCACCCCTGCCAATTTTGTACAAGTCAAAAGTGAATTGATCGAAAATTCAGAAAATTCAGGTCAAAAAAGCAGTTTTCAAAGCCCAAAAGCTAGTCAAATTTTGATCCCTGTTGGCGGCGGGAAGGATTCGGCTACGGTCTTGGGCATGATGGAAGAGCGTCGCCTACCTTACGACGTCTTATTACTA
>DITI01000023.1 GCA_002422765.1 Candidatus Pacebacteria bacterium UBA6188
GCTTTGGTTTTTTCAGGCTTTTTTTTCTATCAAGAAGCTGGTCAAGCACCTTACTTCGTCATCGTCACCTATGCTTTTATGATTTTTTGTGTGCTGACTTCAAGCATTTATCTTATCAATGACTTGATAGATATCGACTCAGATCGCAAGCATCCTTTCAAGAAAAATCGCCCTCTCGCTTCAGGTAAGTTGCCGATTCCAATCGCTGTTTTCAGCATCGTCACTGGCTTGGCGATAGTTTTCTTTCTTTCTTTGAGTCTGCCCACTTTTTTTAAATTTTTAGTTCTGTCTTATTTTGCTTTGCAGGTTTTTTACTCTGTCAAACTCAAGCAATACGCTATCTTTGACATTATTTCGATTGCTCTTGGCTTTTTGATCAGAGTTTATGCTGGCGCTGTGGTTGTTAATTTACACATGAATGTCTGGTTTCTCCTGACTGTAATTTCTGTTTCTCTTTTTATGGCTGTTGGCAAAAGACAAAGTGAAAGAACCCTGCTGAGTGAAAACCACATGGAATTTGCCAGAATTAGTCTCAAGAAATACAGCCAAAGGCTTTTGGATCAGTACACCGCTATGTTTGCCACCGCCACTTGGCTGACTTACGCTATTTTTACTTTCCAGAGTTATACCGGCCAAGGAGTCAATTTACTTTACGAAAAATTTCCAGAACTCTATTTTGTCTTACCCAAAACCCTACAATCACAGAAGTTACTCATGTTAACTCTCCCCTTTGTCATTTTTGGAGTGATGAGGTATTTGCAGTTAATTTATGAGGAAAATAAGGGTGAAGCTCCAGAAGATATTTTGCTTAAAGACAAAACTCTTTTGATTACGGTTTTTTCTTGGATTGTGGCAGTGATTTTTGTAATCTACGCCTGATTTTTTTGTAAAAATTCTATAAACAAGTCGACAGGTAGACCATGACTGAAAGCGGTAAAATTGCCATTAATGCTTTTGATTAGGGCCATGCCACTATCATAAGCTGGAGAAAAAGCCGCCGACCAAGTTAGAACTGGCTCTGTTTGTACGTAATGCCTGATCTCAACATCGCTTAAATCTCTCATCTGCATCATAATTTTTTCACAACCACTTTTCTGCAATTTTTCTCTAGTATCAAGAAAAGCATAACCAGTTAAAACTTCAATTTCCTGACCAGATTGAAAGCGTAGCATCTCTTCAGCTTCAAGCAAAGTCTTGGGCTTTTCCAAAATTCTACCTTTGGCAAAACAAAAAGTGTCTGCCGCCACAATAATTGCATCTTCATAATAAGCAGCAACTTTTTTGGCCTTGGCTAAAGCAATTTGTTCAGCTTTATCATATTGATCTTGGAAAGGCACAGCTTGCTCATCAATCTCAGCTGGATGCACTTCAATAGCAAAAGGCAAAGATTTGAGAATATTAAAACGTTGTTTGGAGCTGGAAGCTAAGATAATTTTTCTATTCATGAGCCATGAGATAATGTTCGGCGTCTAGAGCAGCTTTGGTGCCCATCCCGGCAGAAACAATTGCCTGACGATAACGATGATCAGCTACATCTCCAGCCGCAAAAACTCCCTCTACTGAGGTCGCAGTTTCATAAGTCTCGTGAGACATTAGCTCTATATAACCACCTTTATCTAATTGTAATTGCTTGAGAAATAGGTCGGTGTTGGGTTTATGACCGATGGCCAAAAAGACACCCTGAGCTGGAAGCTCTTGCAATTCACCCTTGGTTTCAATTTTAATTGCCTGTACGGCTTTGCCATCACCTAGAACTTCTTTGAGATTGGTTTGCCATAAAACCTTAATCCTTGGATTGGCTAAAACTCTTTCCTGCATGATCTTACTCGCTCTAAAGTTCTCACCTCGATAAAGAATAGTCACTTGCTCAGTAAACTTGGCCAAGGCCAAAGCATCTTCCATGGCGCTATCACCCCCACCAACTACATAAACATTTTTGTCTTTATAAAAAGCAGCATCACAAACAGCACAAGTGCTAACTCCATGACCAAAATATTCTTTTTCTCCTGGAACACCCAGCATTACACTGCTGGCACCAGTCGCTATGATTATTACTTCAGCTTGATAGGCTGGCTCAGTTTTTCTAATCGTCGCCATTGCATCTAGCAATTCCTCACCGCGCAAGGTTTTGAATTGTTGTTGAGTCATGCCTTCTGGCAAACTAGTCCACAAGGCAAAAGGTTTTTTGGAAAAATCAACTGCCGTAATATGCTCATACTTGATCTCTGTTCCAAATCGACTGGCTTGTTTTTGCAGATCCATCATGAGAAGTGGACCAGATTTTCCTTCAGGAAAACCTGGAAAATTCTCGATATCAGTGGTGTACATGAGTTGACCACCAATTTCCAAACCCGCAAAAAGAGTTGTCTCAATTCGAGCTCGAGAAGTATAAATAGCTGCAGTCAAGCCAGCTGGACCAGAACCAATTACGGCAAGTTGAAGTTTTTGCATGTTAATGATTATCTTAACTCTTTAAAGCTTCGTCTACCATTGCTTTTAAAGCTGCTTCGCCAGGAAAACCAATTTGACGNNGCTGGCTCACGAGCCTGATCGACGTCAAGTTTTAAGATTTCAGCTTTACCTTGGTAAGTATCGGCCATTTGATCGACAATTGGAGCTGACATCTGACAAGGACCACACCAAGTGGCAAAGAAGTCAACCAAAACTACACCTTTGGATTTTTGAACTTTTTCATTAAAGTTCTCACTGCTTAAATGAACTGCTGGCATAACTGCCTTTCTTTTTATATTTAATTTTTATTAATAACGAAGTAATTCTTTGAGTACTAAATTAAGTTGATTGCGATTGCTCTCACTAGAACAAACAGTCGCCTCACTTGTCAAAATATCGCGAGCTACCCTAGAAATTGAATTGCGTACTGCTGCCAATTGGCGAGCAATTTCAATACAAGGGCGTTGCTCCTCGTACATTTTGGCTATCCCATCTACTTGACCGCGAATGCGACTTAAAGAAGAGGCAATCGGATCTTTTTTCTTTTGATTCATGTCTTTTATAATATACCGGTGGGGGGTATGTTGGCAAGAGGCAAATTCAAACAAACAACTAGCTTAATTTTTTAATTGCCGACTGTTTAGCCACAATCAGGCTCAAAAGTTCATCTAGTTTCTGCTCTTCAAGAATTGTTCTTTGTAGACTACTGTCTAGCTTGGTAATTTCTTCATTGATCTTGGCTATTTCTGCTCTGAGAGATTCTTTTTTGACTCTTAGTAAAGTCGCCTGCCATTCTTTTTCCAAGGTCTCTTTTTCCAACTTTTGCTCATACTCTGGACTGAGTAAAGCATCCATTAGAGATTTTTTGAGATCTTCAGCTAAGCTCAGGGCAAAACGGGATAAATCAAAACTACCTTTGAAATTGAGTAGCTGCTCAATAACTGGCTTAAAACCAGGACTCACAAAAACAAAATCTTGAAGTTCCAAAGCTTTTTCTTTGAGTGTGGTCGCGGGGAAACTAAAAAGCAAGAAAAGCAAATATTCCTCATTGCGCTCTTGATGGCTCTTAAAAATTTTGGGCTTGGCACTGGTGTTATCTGTAGTAGTCGCTAGTTTTTCTTTGGCTTGGCCAAATTTAGCCACATCTTCTTTGAGTAAAGACTCCTTAACGTTAAGGGCAACTGAGAGCTTTTGCAAATAAAATTCTTTTTCGACAGCGTGATCAATGGTTTCTAAAATTGGAGCCAAATAATTAATGATTTGGCGCTTGCCATCTGCACTTAGCGGATCATAAATATCCAGGGCGTGATTGAATAAAAATTCATAGACAGAGATAGCTGACTCCACCGCCTGACGCCAAGCTTTAGGTTTTTCTCTCGCCAACTCGTCTGGATCTTTGACCTGATCTTCCTTGGCTAAAAAATCCAAGTGCTTAAGGTCAATGACTTTGAGGTCAATGCCTTTTTCCTTGACTATGCCAATTGCCCGCTCCGTAGCTTTAATCCCCGCCTCATCAGCATCTAAAGATAAAATAATTGTCTTGGCAACTCTGGAAAGTAAATTAACCTGCTCAGTGGTCAGAGCAGAACCTTTGATAGCCACCACGTGATTAACGTGAGCCTGAGCTGAAGAAATCATGTCAAACTCGCCTTCAACTACCACCACTTGCTCTTTCTTTTTAATTTCTCTAAATAGTTCACTATAGCCATAAAGCATTTTAGATTTATGGTAAAGCAAAGTTTCTGGTGAATTGATGTATTTGGCTTCTTTAGGGCTCTTACTCAGCAAACGTCCAGAAAAACCTACTACCTGACCGCGGTGATTCTTGAGTGGAAACATCAGGCGTTCGCGAAAGCGATCATAATAGCCACCATTGCGCCCCTTGAGGATAAGGCCAGTTCTTTCAATCAGTTCTAATGGATATTTTTTCTTCTGATACAAATATTTGAGTAGCGAATCCCAAGCATTAGTAGCAAAACCTAATTGAAAAATTTTGATTGATTCAGCACTAACATCTCTGTCTTGTAAATAATCCCTGCCTGTCTGGCCTACCTCATGTTTGGTTAATAAAAAATGATAATACTCTTTGGCTAAATTAAGAATTTCCAAGAGCTTCTCTCGTTCCTCATCTTCCTTAGTGCGTTGAAATTCCTTGAGGGTAATACCAGATCGATCCGCTAAAGTTTTAAGAGCCTCGTAAAAAGTTACTCCTTCAAAGTTTTGCAAGAAATCTAAAACGTCACCATTAGCTCCACAACCAAAACAGCGATAGCGTTGAATGCTGGGGTTAACAAAAAAAGACGGAGTTTTTTCACTGTGAAAAGGACAGCAGGCCTTAAAGTTGATTCCACCCGCATCCAATTTGATTCGTTCACCAATCACTTCAACAATATTGCTGGCATCTTTGATTTCACGAATTTGAGACATAATTAATGGCGCAAAGCAGAAGCTTCCCTGACGTGTTTATCTCATTTTTTTGCCAAAAAAGCAAGGTAAACTAAGCAACAAAAGCAAACCTAAATACTCCAATAGCTGTGGGTAAAAGAAAATATAAACTTTCTGATCTTGATCCGACTCTGCTAGAGCCCAAGCGTTGGCCCAATTATTAAGCACTCGATGATCGAGCCACTGACCATCCTGCCACGCCAACCAAGCTCGATCATAGGCTTGAGAAAGCTTGAGATATTCAGCATTACAATCAGCTGGCACTAAAACCTCATAGAACCACAGGGCTTTTTTCTTGACTTGAAAATCACAAGTTGCCAAATTAGCTTGAGTAAAGTTCCAAGTAGAATCTTGTAAATATAAATTATTCAAAAAATTATACGGCCAAGCAAAAACTTCAGCTGATTTTAAAAGATCCTCGTTGGCTTCTCTACCAAAAGAATCACTAGACAAATAAAGAGTGTAACCAGCATTAAATTTTTCTGTGGGAGGTAAAATCTGATAATTCACTCCCTCGCTCAAATAAGTTTCCAAAGGACTACGGCCCAAACTCTCAGCTTGAATCGCAAAGACTAAAGGCATCATGCTCAGATTTTGCGCTTCTAGTCTAAAAAGATAGCTATTTTGATGGCGTAATTGTCCCAGATAAAAACGATCACAAATGCTGGTTCCAGTTGCCGCATAATAATTACCCAAGTCTCTAAAGTCCTTCAAAGCGCTACCTTGACTAAGTGGGCGACAGCTGTCAGATTCAAAACTATTAAGTTCACTTTGAACTAAATCCGCTTGAACAAAAACTTTGGGAATTTTCACTAAGAAATCAGTTTTGTCAGCTAATCTTAATTGCTTAGCTGACAAATCATGGAAAGCAAGGTCAAAAAGCGTGTAATCAAAATATTCAGTTTTATTGGCCGTGCTTAAAGCCACTGCGTTGAGCATTTTGGTGTTAAGCAAAAGATCAACTTGCCCAGTGACTTGAAAAGGCTGAATAAGCTCATTGTTAATGTTGATATAACATTCAGTAGCTTCGCTACAAAGATCACTCTCAAGTGTAAATTCCTTGGCAAAGTCATAATAAAATTTCTGATCTTGCCAATAAATCTCTGGCAGCAAGGCTCTAAAAGTCAATTTGCTTTCCCCTGCCTCGGTTGACCAAGATAAGCGGAAGGGCAACTGCGTCTCTAGATTCAATAAGCTTGGAAGCTCCAAATAAAAACCATCAGTCTCCACAGGTAGTTCTTTCAAACTACCAAGATAAAAGAAATCCTCAGTCTCAGTCAGATCAAATTCAAAGTTCTTTTGTAGATGATTGGTGAAGAGTGAAGAGAAGGGGTAAATAATTTTTGCTTTATTTGCAAGATTATTTGGCGCAAACAAATAGTCGTGAAAATTAGCGTAACTCTGGTCGCTCCACGCGAACTGATGTTGGTTATTTATTATAGGTAAGTTTTGATAGAGACTAACAAAATCTTTTTCACGTTGATTTTCTTCATCAGTAAACTCGTAAAGACTAATAAAATCAAACTCCTGAATCAACTTTAGACGTTTTGATCCAGCTAAAAGTTCTTTAAGCGCTTCATAATTCAAAGGTTTGACTGTGTTGCGATTCACAACCGAAGTGTCCAATAACAAATAGTCCACATCGTATTGACCTATAACATTTTCTAGCATTTTCACGTCTTTTTTGTCCAAAGCCGTTTGCAACTGCCAATAATAGCGCTCGTCTGCCACACTCCACACATCGAAAGCACGATCCAAGATCGGCTGTTTGATGCCATACCACAAGAAACCAGAGCCATGATAGCCCCAATCATTCCACTGCCAGCCATAAAAACTATGTTGAGGAAGATTAGCAATGCGACTACTAGCAGGTAAAGTTTCAAAATAAGCAAAAGTTTGCAAATAAGCCTCTGGAATTTGCACTTTTAAGCGTTGATAAAAATAATGACCTTGAAAAGCTGGCCAGGCATAAAATAACAAGCCACTTAGAAACAAAATAGTCAATAAAAATTGACTCCTTCGCTTGGTAAAATAATTCAAAACAAAAGCCAAGCCAAAAGTCACCAAGATCGTGTAAAAAAGCGAAAAAGGCACTACCCACTTGGTGAAAGCAATACGGAACATCTCGTAAAAGAAAGGCAAAAGTTTTTGTAAAAATAAAACCAGATAGCTAAACGGAAATAAATCATTCCCCAAAACAGTCACCGACAACAAAAAAACCGCCAAAAGCAACCAACGAAACTCATGACGCTCGCGAAAAATCTTAAATAAGCCCAGACAAAGCAAAATAAAAAAGACCCAAGCTAAAAGTTGAATTGGCAATTGTCCCCAGTGCATCTTCCATTCATCCATCAGCCAAATCATATTGCCAGAAGCATCAAAATCAGTTTCTTGCAACCAAAAACCCTGTAGTTTGGCCAGGGAAGAAAAATTTCCAAAAGCTTTGTTTTTAAAATAGAGAATGTCATTGGACATCTCCTTACCTTTGCTAAATTGCAAAGTAGTTGCATTGTCAGAAAGCATAAAATGCACTGCTGGCAAAAACCAAAAAGCATTAATCACAAAAATCATCAAGCCAAGCAATAAAGGCAACTTGAAAGCCAACCAGAAATTACCCCTATTATTCAAGTAATTTCTAACAGTAAAAAACAATAAAACTAATGAAACCACCATGGCATAAACCACAAAAACCGTCTGCACATAAGCGATAGAAGTGGCCAAAATCGAAACTAAAGTAAAAACCAAAAGCCATTTTTTCTGCTCATCCTTGGTCACAGAAAAAATCTTGAGCAAGATAAAAAGCAACAAAGGTAAAAAAGCAAAGAAAGCGGCGAAAGGCTCAAAGGTAGTATAGAAATTTTGGACACTGGCAAAATTAAGTAAATAAAAACTCGCTCCACCAAGTGCTGCTAGTTTCTTGCCCAAACGACTCATTTGTTGTGACAAAAGCAACTGACGAAGTAGCGCGTAGGCGCTCAAAACTCCAGTCAAAATCATCAAAGCATGCCAAGCAAAACGAACCAGCGATAAAGGCAATAAATAGTTAAGTGGCCAAAAGAAAAGTTGACGAAAAAGATCAGCGCTATGCGCCATACCGCCTTCCAAACCAAGACCCTGATACTCCTCCCAAGCCGCCTGCCAAGCCCGCTCTAAATTGATTTGTGGACTAAGCTCCATTTGCAGATTATCCCAACCAGCCAGAAAATACGAAGGGCGATAATTAAGCCACAACAAAACACTCACCAAAAGCGTGAGCAATAAGACCGGCCACCATCTAGACCAGACAAAAAAAGCCTTCATCCACTTGATTATAATGAAGATTGGCTCGCAAAGCTATTGTAGGAAAAATTACCTTTTGAAGCCGCGTAAACATCTTGATAGTGATTGGCGATGAGTTTTTCAATTGCCAATTTGCTGGCTAAGTTTTTACTAAAAGCCTGCACACTAGCCTGATATTTAGTTTGAGTAAAAAAGCTTTCAATTTTCTCTGCCAAATTTTTGTTTTGATGAGTAAAAATCACTTCCTTGTCTTTTAGACCCAAACCACTAGCCATTTCTTGACTCAGCAAAACTGGTTTACCATAAATTAGAGCTTGCTGAAGGGCTCCAGAGCCACCCATTAGGTTGCGATAAGGGAAAACCACCACATCAGCAGCGGAGAGCCAGTAGGCTACTTCTTCCTCCTTTAGAAACCCAGTTAAAGTTAAATTGGGAAGATAAGCAGCAGTTTTTTCAATCGAAGCATAATATTCTTTATAATAATCTTTATCTTGCAGTGAATAAGCCGGCCCACCAGCCAAAACAAATTGAGTTTGCTCTAATTTTTTATGTTGGTGAGTCCATTTGGCAAAATCAGCCAAAAAATCGGCACCTTTATAGTAAGTCACAAAACCAAAACTAACCACAATTTTCTTGCGAGCATCAAGACCCAAAGCACGACGAGCTTGTTGCTTAGAGATCTTTTGTTTGGCTCCAGCAATCCAGTGTGGATGAACTACAATTTCCTTTTTGCCAACCAGAGGCTGGAGGCGTTTTCTAATTACTTCCTCCAAAACAACAAATTTATCGACAAATAAAGAAGTCATTGCCAAATAAGCTCGATAACCCAAGGCCCAAAGCTTGATCATCTGATCATCTTTTTGTTTACCAAAATGAGGGGCAAATTTGACAAAATCAGTCACCACGTTATGAGCATAAAAAGTAATCTTACGCCCAGCTAGTTTGATCAAACCCAAAAAAGGCACCATCAGTAAACGCAGGGAAGGACCACCAGAAGCACAAAATTCAGAGTGAATAGTCACTTCTTTGATCAGGTTAAAATGATTTAACCAAGATAAAATTCTAGGATAAAGACGTAAATGTTTCTCATCAAAAGCACGAACGACAAGAATGTTTTTATTGATTTTCTCTAAAGCAAATTTCTGCCCTTCAGCTAAAACCACAAACTTATCTTGTGAATAGGCAGCCAACTTCTCCACTGTATCTTGAGTATAAGTGGCAATCCCATCAAAACTACCAGTTTTGCTAGGCCAATGAGAAATCACCAGATGGGTATCTGGTTGATTAAATTGTTTGACTAGTTGTTGTTCTCTTTTACTAAGTTGCATAAGCAGCTCACTATCTAGCTAAAAGAAGCTAAACACTGAGCTGCTCCCGCCGTGTTTGACCACGGCGGGAAGCCAGCGACTTACAACTTTCTTTGTCACTTGGGCGGTCATGAGACCGCCCATTTTCTGCCATAGCTTTGTGACGAAGCTATCCCTGATGGCGACGAGTGCGCGGGGTACGAGCACCAAGCTCTTGACCCGGAGTTTCGTCCGCAGGGTGCATCCAACTCGGGATGTCGGCGGCGGGCTCTTCGGCGTGAGCCAAAAGAACATCAGCACCAGCGTCTTCATCAGCGGGCTGTTCGCCACCACCAGCGCCTTCATCGACGGGCTGTTCGGCAGGGGTTTCATCGTAAGGATAGATACCATTTCGGTCCATCCAGCGACGAATCTTGCGCCAATTCGCCCAAATGAGAAGCGCGGCGATGACAAAAAGCGAGCCACAGCACCAGAGCCAAAAGCCACCACCGCCTTCGCGGGGGGTCTCAGCAACAGGCATAGCCGCTTCGGCATCAGTCGGCTCAGCACCGCCAACAGCGTCAGGGGTGACGGTGTAAACGGTAATCTCAATTGTCGATTCGGGCACAGCAGTGTTGGTCGGCTGAGCGGTTGCCGTGCCAGCGGCGGGGGTAGCGGGGGTCACAGAGCCAGCGGCAGGAGCCACAGGCGTGTTGCTGGGAACCGCGGTCGCCGAAGCTTCCTTGGGCCATGCAACAATCGAGCCACGCGTCCATTTGCCTTCCTTCAGTTTGGCAAGAATTTCAACCCAAGTGCCGATTGCAGATTTACCGACTTGGCAATTGGGGTTTTCCGAGTTCCCATCACAGCCATGGCGCCACGGCTCGGAGAGCGCGTGGAGAACCAGACCATTTGTGGGGTCGGCGATAGGCAGAGGCTTATTTTCCGCAAAATTTACACGGATTTTGCCTTGGACATACTGTACCCAATCGCTGATATCCATTTCATCCGCAGTCATTTCGCGGATATAGGAAATCTTGATGGAGCCATTGGTCCACGGACCAAAATGACCCGGGTTGCCTTCAGATAATGCGCCATACAGGAAGTTGCGCATTTTCGTCCAGTCCGTAAAGGAGCGAACGAAGCCGACGTTACAATTCGGATTCTGCACGGGGTTATCACCGCAGCCAGCCTTCCAAGGCTCGATGACTACGAGATAAGCTCCGCGCTCCAATGCTTCCAGCACCTCTTCAGGTGCTTCGACGGGAATGGGATTCGAAGGTTCGTAAATGGCGTTGCGCTTTGCAGCGGCAAAATCAGCCAAGAACGCTTCGCTTTCCCAGTCCGTCAGATTGGTATTGCTTTGAGCCGCCACAGGGGCGGTACCGATTGCGCTCAGCGCGAGCGCGGTCACGAAAATCGCGACCATAAGGAAGTTGAACAGTTTGTTCATGATATTAGGCCCTCCAGCCTATAGGATGTATTCCCGGCACAGGATGGCTTACTGGTTACATTCGCCGGTGAAATGAACCCGTTCTAACTACTTATCAAATAGGCAGAACGGGTTCATTCACTTTTGAAAAACCAGAGATCACGAAAAAC
The DNA here is from genome assembly GCA_002422765.1 of Candidatus Pacebacteria bacterium UBA6188. Taxonomy (GTDB): domain Bacteria; phylum Patescibacteriota; class Microgenomatia; order UBA1400; family PJMF01; genus UBA1364. The sequence goes on from DITI01000023.1 coordinate 11,064, forward strand.
TATTCTTCTTTTAAAGAATTGTTGTAAATATCGCTGTTAAAGAACGTTGTGACCTAAGCCACAACAATTGTCGTTTGCTCGAAAGACTGTTCGCAAAGAACAGGTCTCAAACAAACGGTTCTATCTGCAAAATAGATTGCGAGACAGAGCCGATTTTAATTTGCGCTTCCTAGACGCTCAGCAAGGAGGTTTCTGGCAACTTATTGGCTTATCAAGGAATGGTTTGAGTAAGCAAGTGGTCAGAAACCTTTTTGCTAGGCGCAAGGTTTATATTTTTTTGTTAAGGCGGTGCTCTAGGATGGAGCGTACCCTTCGGGTACTAGGCGGGTGCCTTGCACTCGCCGGCGCCAGTTTTTAGGGAAAATTAAACGAAGAATTGTTTAAGTCATTAGCCATTCCCTAACAACTAGCACAAAGTATATCAAATATAGGCACTTTTGTCAATACTATAGGACTTAAGAGGCCAAATTAGAGGCTTGCTACTCGGCGATAAATCATATTTAATGAAAGCATGAAGAAACTGATCTTGCCCTTCCTTTTTGCTATTCTCCTTACCATTATCTTGACCTTTCCAGCTATTTTGCACATGAATACTCAGTTCATTGGTGACGGAGCTGACAATTATCAATTTGCTGGTTTTCAATTTTTAGTAGCAGATAATTTGAGTCAGGGCAAATGGCCCTTGGCCGATAATAATCGTTGGTATTATCCAAATGGCTTTGCGCTTAGTCGTGGTTTTGACAGTGTGCTTTTTAGTGTTGGAGGCGGACTTTTACTTCTACTGACCAAACAGCCAGTCTTCACTTATAACCTCTCAATCTTTTTGTCTTTAATTTTCAACTTCATGGCTGCTTACCTGCTCTTGAGACAACTCAAAATAAAGAGTCCATTCAATTTGATCGGTTCGACCATTTTTGGCCTTTCTTTTTACGCTCTATCTAGAGGAGCTGGCCATGCCAACTTGATTCTAGTTGGTGGCTTCCCTCTACTTGTAACAGCCATTTTGAGACTCAAGGAATCTGGCTCCAAGCAAAATTTTGCTTTCCTAGCCTTGGCTGTTATTGTCTTAGGCTTAAGCTCTGCTCAGTATTTAGCTCTGGCTTTAATCGTTGGTTTATTGCTCTTGCCAACTCTGATTATTTTCTACTTCAAGGAAAGCAAGCAATTTTTTCAGAATCTTTTCAAAGAACCTCAAAAATTGCTTCTCACTATTTTAGGAGTGATTATTATCCTTGGACCTTTCCTCTGGCCCCTCTTCTCTGCTTATCTCAAGCAAGATTATCAGGCTCGCGATCCTCAAGCTGACTATAGTCCAATGGCTGTAGATCTAGTCATCGCCAATCCTTTCACAGGATTCCTGTCTAGTAAATTAGCTCAAGCAACGCAAACCAAACACATTGAGCATGTAATTTATTTGGGTCTGGTTGAAATGCTGTTACTAGTTTTTTATCTTCCAGGTTTGTTTTTCAAACACAAACGCCTGCGCTTTGCCACGACTGCCTTATTACTTTCCTTAGTTTTTGCTCTAGGCACCAAGAACCCAGAGACAGGAATCTTTTTGCCCTACCATTATTTGCGTGATTTCTTCCCTTTTTCTGTAGTACCTGAAGCAGGTCGCTTTATTATTATCAGTTACCTCTTGCTTGCCACAACCATTGCTTTCATCTTGCAGCTCAAGTTTTTTCCTCTCAATGAAGAGCGCAAGCTGATTCTGGCAACCATCGTTTTTCTCCTTATAGCCGAGCGCTTCAATTTTGCTGGCTATTTTCAAGTCAAAGCTCCAAGCTTAGCAATGACTCAAGCAGTACAAGCTACTCCAGCCCAAGCCGTACTTGATCTGCCCATCCTCAGCAACCAGCAAGCTAACATCTTGCCAGCTTTCTATGATAAAAGCAGCGTTTTCAACCAAGGTCACTGGCTATCCCACACCAAGAAAACCAGAGAATTTGTGGCTCAAAGTGGCTTGCATCAGTTCATCTGTCAGTCTCAGCTATACTTTAAAGATCAAAGCGAATTAAGCGAAAAGAAATCTTTCCAAGCCATGCTGGATGATTTAGTTGCCATTAACGCCACCACTCTCGTGCTCCATCGCGATCACAAGCTCGACTGGCCAGAATGTGCCAGTGTCCTAGAGATCGTCAGCCGCGAATTCCCTCGCTTGATGACAGCTATTCCTTCGGTTGGAGAAAATTCCGAGGCTCACTTGCGCTGGAGTAGCACCCCACTGCAAAGCGGTCTTTTCTTCCCTACAAAAGGCAAAGTCAAAATCTTTGGTCTAGAATATGCTCCAGCAGAGAGTGCTAAGTTGGAAATTACTTTGGATGGCCAAGCCTTTGATCTTAGCAAATACAGAGAAAAGGTTTTCCCTCGACCAATTGAGGGTTTTACCCTCAATCTCGATGCTTTGGACAAGAACTCTGGTAGTTTTGAAGTACAAGCCGGCTCTATCCTCAGTGTCAAGTCGCCATTAGTCCCAGTTGAACAAGGCTTCCTCACCATCTGGTATCACTACCAGATCGATCCACGCTCCAACGAAAGAGCCACTCTCAAGCAGGGTCGCTTAGAACGCATTTATTTTGACGAAACCAGCGAAGTCTACACTATTCACTAGAACCAAAAACCCCTCCTTTTAAAGGGAGGGGTTTCATTTGCAATCTATTAAGCTTTAGCGCTTAATGTTTTTAGCTTTTCTCAAAGCCAAGGAACCAAGACCAGCGAAAGCTAAAGCTTCGAGGGTCAAGATGGTGCCAAGGTCAAAACCAGTGGCTGGAGTACTGCCAGTAACGATCTTGCCGTTGTCTGCTTTGACACAGAAAGTAGCGTAGTCACTGTCACTCACACTATCTTGATGAGAATAGGCATGAGCAGCATTGGTGATACAGGTGGTGCCAACTGGCAATTCACCTTCGGCTTTAAAGCGAGCAATGAAATAAACAGTGGCTTCCTCATCTGGATCAAGACCACCAAAGTCAAATTTGACCTTGTAATCAGTGACCGCAGCGCGGTAATCACCTTTTTCACTACTAACATAAACCATGTAATCATCTAAGCGGTCAAAATCATCATTGAGGCGTACGCTGTCAACATTTACGTCAGAGATGTTTTTCACTCTCAAACTAAATTTGACTTCTTGCCCTGGGGCAAAAGTGTAATCGCTACTATCAATGTTATCCCAATACTCATTGGTCTTAGGATTAAAGACTTTTTTGTCCAAGCTTAAATCTCCAGTTTCACAAACTTCACCACCACCATAGACTTTTTTACATTCTTTGGCATCGGCTACGTTTGCGAAAAACAAGAAAAAGCCGGTCACTATCAAAAGATAAGAGATTATTTTTTTCATATTGTTTTTACTAATACTGGTCATGTTTTTTTGCATGATTGCTTATTATATACTTATAATTGTATATTGTCAATACTATAGGATACTTTAAATTATTGGGTTACTGGTAAAGCGCTCACGAAGAGTCTTTGCCAAGAGGTACCAGGAGGCCAACAGGTCTGTAAGAGTAATAAATTCTCATGCTTCAAGTTATTTACGAAATCAACCTCACTACTTTTAGTGATGTTTTGTGCACTCACTTCGTAGACGAATTTTTCTTCACCTAAATGGAGGATGATTTGATCACCGGCCTCTAAATCTTTGATTTGATAAAAGACGGCGTTAAAAGCTTCCACATTCCAAGCCCCATCAGTAGAATGACCAAAAATGTAAACTAATTTGTCTTGTCCTGGAAAGGCAGAGCCTTTGGCGTGAGCCACACCATCTTTGAGAGCGACTTCATATTCGCTGGCCAAATTAGGATTGACGTCAGCTTTGACTACTTCATAAACATTTAATTTAGGAATTTCGATATAAAAAGGCAAGCTGGCATAATCTACTATAGCTGGAGTAATTTCAGGTACAGCACTCTGACCAGCCTCTTTGTCGACCAAAGTATTCTCTTTGGCAAAAATTGGCCAAGAATTATTTAACTGCTCCTTGGTCCAGTCAAAAAAAGCAAAACTATTTTTTTCTGCTTCTTTTGGAAACACTTTAATGAATTCTGGAACACTGGCTAAAACTTTTTCTAGTTCAGCCTGACTCTTGGGTAGTTTTTTGACTTCCTCATAAATGGCAAAAGGATTGCTGAGAACGACAAAAAATAAGCTTAAAACAAAAGAAAACCAAGCCAATTTTTGTAGGTTTTTGGCTTGATGCAAAAGAAATTTAGCAGGAGCTTTTTTGTAGAGCTTGGCCCCTTCTCTTTTTCTTAATAACATATACTATAGGATAGTATAGCGTGAAAGGCGGGAAAAAGCAATCTTTTTGGCTTGCTTCAGCAATAAATAGCCATAGCCAAAAAATAAGTCACCCATTAAAGTGCGGGTGTAAAAAGGCAAAGCCAAAGCATAGCAAGTCAGGAAGCCCTGCCAACTATGATCATACCAAGCCCAAAACACTCCAAAGTTGGAAAGGAGAAAAAAGCCAAAAGAGGCTAAAGGCAAGAAAAAGATTTGTTTTTTGAGAGAGTTTTTGGCCAAAGTTGCCAAGATCGGATAAAGGACAAAACCAGCATAAGTCCAGAGGAAACCCTGATAAAAACCACCCTCTAAAAAATCAAAAGCGAGAATCGAAAGAAAATAAAATAAAGGATTNNTAAATTATTTAAACTAAAGGATGATTTCTTCATAACGTAATTCAATGGTTTCGTCTTTTTCTAATTTTAAGTCTGCAATGCCTACCTTGGCATAATCACCGTTGTGATAAAGCGCCCAATAATGCTTTTCATCTGCCAAAAGGCCATTTACTCCTTCAACCATCAAGCCGAAATCATACTCTTTGACTCTTAGATCGATTTGGCTCTCAACCAGCTCTAAAGCTGACTGAGCAGAAGTGGTGGCGGTGAAGCTATAAGTGCTAGGGATCGCTGGTGTGGGCGAAAGCTCTACCTCGCTTTGTTCTTGAATTGGCTCTGGGACAACAGGATTAAACAAACGATAAGTAAACATGCTTATTACAATTAGTAAAAGAGAGATAGTGGTGAATTTATTGAGTTTTTTTAGCATTGGTCATGCTATTCTAATATACGACATGCTAAAAGCCAAACGCGCTCAAGCTTATCTGTTTTTGTTGCTTAATACCTTGGTTTGGGGTGCTTTCATCCCCATTGTGAAGTTGGGTTTTAATGATAGTGAAATCACTCCTTTTCGTTTTTTACTTTACCGCTTTGTGCTGGCTGGTCTCTTGGCGACTCCAATTGTTTGGCATTACTGGCAGAAATTAAAAACTAGTCAAGTAAAGCTTGCCAGAATCCTTCTTTTGGAGACCTTACAAGTTACCGTTGGGATGAGCTTCTTGTATCTGGGCCTCAAAGAAACTAGCGCTTTGGAAACCAATCTGATCGCCACCAGCTTGCCTTTATTTATTATTGTCGGTGGAATTTTCTTTCTTGGTGAAAAACAAGAGAAACAAGAATGGCTAGGCTTGCTACTAGCGTTGATCGGCACTCTAGTGATTACCTTAGAACCTGGCTGGCATGGGGCTGATGGTTTTGGCGGTTCAATTAGGGGCAATTTATTGATCTTGGGCTACAACGTGAGCACTGCTGCTTATTTTCTCTTGGCTAAAAAATATTATCGCAAAGTTCCCAAGCTCTTGATTAGTGGACTTAGTTTCTATGTGGGCGCCTTGACCTTTGCTGGTTTTGCTTTCTTGGAGGCGGGTGCTAGTTGGTCCAAACTCCTCTCCCAAGTCCAAATTGATCTTAGTTCTAGTTTAGTCTGGGGAGTAATTGTTTATGCGGCTGTTTTTGGCTCAATCATTGGTTTGACCGCCTACATCAAAGGTCAGGACGGAATTGAGGCCTCTGAGGCCAGCCTGTTTACCTATTTGCAACCAGCTATTTATATTCCTCTTGGCTATTTCTTGTTGCGAGAAACTGCCAGTTGGTGGAAAATTTTTGCGCTAGTGATTATCACTTTGGGGGTTTATATTGCGAGTAAGAAAAAAAAGGTTTAAAGAATACTTTATGCAAAAATCATTTTCTCTCATTATTTTTGGCGCCACTGGCAATCTCGCTCAACTCAAGCTCATTCCAGCTCTTTATGATCTAGTTGAAGCTGGTTTGCTCCCAGAAAAAATGTCTATCATCGGCATTGGTCGCAAAGAACTTTCTCATCAAGAATTTCGTCAGTACTCCCATCAAGTGTTGCACCAACCCAACCGTCACCACCAACATCCAATTAAGGAAGAGGTGGCGCAGAAACTATTAGAACGCATGCTTTATGTTTCTGGTGATATTAGTCAGCGAGAAGTTTATGACAAACTTAGTCAGCTAGTGAAGCAAGATGAAACCTGCAATAACCGCATGTTTTACTTGGCTACTTATCCAGATCTTTACCAAACTGTTTTCGATCATTTACAAAATAGTGGCTTGAGTGACCAAAAGTGTGGTTTTGTCAGAGTCATTATTGAGAAACCAATTGGCTCAGATCTGGACTCAGCCAAAAAACTCAATCGACTACTGGCTGATTACTACAAGGAGGATCAAATTTTTAGACTTGATCATTATTTAGGTCGTGAAACCTTGCAAAATTTACTCACCTTTCGCTTTGGAAATAGCTTGTTTGAACCATTGATTAACAAGGATAATATCGATCATATCCAAGTTACCGCCGCTGAAGATTTTGGCATAGGGCTACGCGGTGGCTATTATGACAGTGTGGGCGCGCTCAAGGATGTGGGACAAAATCACCTACTACAAATGATTGCTCTTTCAACTATGGAAGCGCCAACAACTTTTGACAATCAGAGCGTCACCAACCAAAGAATTAAATTGCTCAAAGAATTAGTGCCAGATGAAAAGCGCTTGGTTTTTGGTCAATATGAAGGCTATCTCCAAGAAAAAGATGTCGCTAAGAATTCCAAAAGTGATACTTTTTTTGCTTTCCGCACTCAAATCAATAACGAGCGTTTCGCTGGTGTACCCATCTACGTTAGAGCTGGCAAAATGATGACTCGTACGGTGACTGAGGTGGCAATTATCTTTAAAAATCAAGAGCAGCACTTGTTTTCCAATCTAACTGGGCATAGTCAGGGCAATGTTTTGATTTACCGCATTCAACCTAACGAAGGCATTGTTTTGAAATTTTTATCAAAAACTCCAGGTCATGAGTTGAAATTTCAGGATGAATACATGCAGTATTGCTATAAACACACAACTAATGACTTGCCAGATCCTTACTTGCGCCTACTCACCGACGCTTTACGTGGTGACCAGACTTTCTTTGTTGACGGCGAAGAAGTGGAGGCTCAGTGGCAATTCATTGATCCCTTGATTGCCAAACGACAAAAACTTCACAGCTATCAAGCTGGTAGCTGGGGACCAGAAGCAGCTAATGAAATTATTGAAGCAGACGGCAGAAAATGGATTGAGCCATCCATTAGTTTTTGTTCTTTTTAGTCTTTGGTCGCCTTGTGATGGCCAAATTTACTGCGCAAGACTGAAACGACTTTATTGCGAAAATTTTCGCTCTCCGTGGCCGAATCTACTCTCACTTGAAAAGACTTGGCAATAACCGGCACCTCGACTCCCAATTCCTTGGCTGCCTGAATCGTCCACTCTCCCTCACCAGTGTGATTGATGGTCGAGGAAATGTTTTCTAGAGTAGGATTCTCCGCAAAAGCTTCTCTAGCCCAATTGATTAAGCGTGATTCAATCACGGTTTTGTTGTTATAAACACGAAAAACTTCAGCTAAATCAGGTTCAAATTCACTCTTTTCTAAAACTGCTGCCCCTTCAGCAATAGCCTGCATCATGCCATATTCAATGCCATTGTGCACCATTTTGACAAAATGACCGGCTCCAGCCTTGCCCATATAACCATAGGCTTGCGGGGCACAAGCAGCTTCAATCACTGGTAAAAGTGCCTCGTAATCAGCCCGCTCTCCGCCAACCATCATGCTTGCTCCAGATCTAGCACCACCTGGACCGCCAGAAACACCAATATCAAGGAAATTAATACCTTTGGTAGTCAGTTCTTTGGCGCGACGAATGCTATCTTTGTAAAAAGCATTACCACCATCAATCAGGAGATCACCTTTTTGTAGGTATGGCGAAACTTCAGCAATAATTTGATCAGTCACTTGGCCCGCAGGCAACATCAGCCAGACTATTTTGCGTTCTGGTAAAAACTTGGCCAAATCAGCAAAATTATCTAAAGCCAGAGCGCCAGCTCTCACCACTTCTACCACCGGTTCTTTGGAACGATTCCAAGCCACTACTTCGATGCCTTGTTCGAGCAAACGAAGGACCATGTTTTTACCCATTTTACCCAAGCCGAAATATGCGATTTTCATATATAATTCAAAATATACCATGTTTAGTCTAAAAACTCTCGTCAAGCTCCAACAAAAAAAATATCGCCGTGAATATGGCTGTTTTTTACTGGAAGGCAGAAAAGGGGTTTTGGAAGCAGTCGAAGCCAAAGCCGAAATCTTGCAACTAGTGCTTAGTCAGAAATTTGCCAGAGAAGAAGAGGCTTTTTTACCTCATTTAGAAAGGCTAATTCTAGATGAACATGATTTTGCCAAATTAGCCGACACCGTCACCCCATCTGGAGTCATGGCAGTGATTAAAATTCCTGCCCACAGTTTAAATAAGTTTAACCATGGTAAATTAGTTGCCGTCTTGGAAGACATTCGTGATCCTGGCAACCTAGGAACCATGATTCGCACTGCCGATTGGTTTGGAGTGGATGGTCTTTTGCTACTTGGTGGCGCCGATCCTTATCAGGCTAAAGTAGTCCGGGCCAGCATGGGTTCAATTTTTCATTTACCTATCGTTCTTACTCAAGAACCACTGCAGGACTTGCAAAATTTAAGCAAGCAGGGCTTTCAACTAGTGGTTACCAGACCAGAATTAGCTAAAGATAATAAAGGACCAAGTAAATTGAGTGGCAAGCTTGCTTTGATTTTTGGAAATGAATCTAGAGGTACTTCCAGAGAAATTGATCAAATGGCCGATCAAGCAATAAGTATTCCTAAATATGGTAAAGCTGAATCGCTTAATGTGGCAGTTAGCTTTGGCATTCTTCTCAATCAACTTAGAAGCCTATAATTTGCAATATTTAAGATTAGTGCTAAAATGTTATAGGTTGTTATTTCGTGCTAAGAGCAATTCGCTCTCAAGTAAGGCTAGCAACTGTTCTTTAACATACCGCACCAGCAATTTGCTCTTGTAAATCGCATTATCAATTTTAGTGCTATTTATAAGAGTGAATTGCTTTTTTACTCGAACAAAAATCCTTGATTGGAGGCGTATATGCCTAAATTTTTGAAGTGGGCGACAGTGTTCCTGTTCGCCATGTCCGTTCTAGTCGCCTGTGGAGGCGGTCCTGAAGCTAGCGGAGAAACCCTGAGTTTCGAAGTTGGCGACACTAAAGCCGTCACTAATAACGACACTGTCCTGTTCCTGACCAGAACTGAAAGTGGTTGGACCTGCGAGAATCGCGAAGGAGAAGAAGTCAACCTTTGCGTTCAAAATGTGTCCAGTGAAGTCATGTTTTTCTTCCAAACCGACAAGATCGGCGTGGAAGACCTACAGGAACCAGGCAAGCTCATTCTCTACGGGGAGTGGGAATACATCGGAAAAGGAGGATAAGAAGAAAGAAATTAGGCGCTCCCCCAACTGGGGAGCGCCTAATACAAGAGTAAAACGTGCGGTATGTTTTACTTTTTTTTGCTAATTCCCAAAGTTTCTATGATCTCAAAATTTTGAGCTTGTTTTCTAATTTTCAAATAAGAAGTGTTTTGAATGGAACCATATGGTAATTCTCGATAAGAATTAACAAAAGCAAAATGTCCTAGAAGTGCCAAAATTACGTTGGCATGGGTCACAAGTAAAATATTCTCTTCCTGAGAATTTTCATCAAAATCATTAAAAAATGGCAAAACTCGATCTAAAAGTTGACTGAAAGATTCCATATCTTCCACCACTTTCCAAGCCATTTGCTCAGTCAATGAGCCGTTTCTAAATTGATCGATCTCTGCCTGAAAATTAGTTGAAAAATAATTTGCAGTTTGCCCTTCCAAAGAACCAAAAGAGCGTTCCTTGAGTCTGGAGTCGATTTCTAGCTCTAAGCCTTGTTGATCAGCAATTGCCTGAGCAGTTTGTCTGGCACGAATGAGATTGGAAGCAAAAACTCGATTAATTTTGGTGGATTTAAATAAGTCGGCCAAAGCTGAGGCTTGCTCTAAACCAAGCTCAGTTAGAGGCGGATCGCCACCCATGATGTCACCAGAAACATTGCCTACTGATTGACCATGACGAGCGATGTAAAAGATGGTAGACATATATTAGAATTTTATAAATGCGCCCTCTTCGAGGACTAGTCACGCGCTTCGACTCTCAAAATTAACAATAAAACGACCACGCTTGACGGCGGAGCACCCGGGTCTGGAACCCGTGCGTCGTTATAACTGTCCCATTC
>DITI01000050.1 GCA_002422765.1 Candidatus Pacebacteria bacterium UBA6188
GCGATATTTTTTCTGCAAAATAAAAAATAATTGATTTAGCAAAGAAAATGATTTTTTAATCTTATAGCGACCAAACTTATAATCGTCATAGAAAAATAAATATTTGCTCAACCAAGAATTGGCATTTAAAAATTGTCTCTGCAAATTGCCCGCATCATAAACAAAATTCATCTGCAAAATTTCATAGGCCTCATACAAGCTTCTTCTCTCTTCGCTAATAACCAGATCACCTTCGTCTAACCATAAATTTAAACACCAAGCATTACTGTTTTCTTTTTCTGGTCGCTTGGCCTTGAATTTGGTCAATAGAATTAAAATTAAACGAGTTAACCACAACCTATTATTTTGACAGATGATCATAAAATCCAAATCATCTTCCTTTTGTGCATTGTTAACTGCTGTTGAACCAGTCAAAACAATCGCTTTGACAAAAGGAATCTTGCTGGCCAAAGCCACAAAAGCTTGAATTTCTTTTTGTTTTTGGGGGACAAATTTCGCTCTTTGTAAACGATTACTTAGATCTCTTTTTCTTAAGAAAAAATAATCATGCTCACTTTGGATTAAGGACTGACTCATCAATTTTTTTAAAGATTCTTCTATTTTTTTGCTAGAAGTAGAAATTTTTTGCTCACCTTTGGCTAGGCGCTGAGTAATTTCTTTTTTATTGAGAGCAAAAGCAAAGCAACTGCTGTAAGCCAAAGTTAAAAAAACCAATCGATCGTGTTCATTCATTACGCTCCTAAATATACGCTATAATCTTCAATATATGAAGATTTATTCTTGGAACGTCAATGGCATTCGCGCTATTTTAAAAAAAGGTTTCTTACCTTGGATGGAAAGCGCTCAAGCCGACATTGTCTGTTTGCAAGAAACCAAAGCTTCCCCAGATCAACTTTCTTTTGATTTGACTCAAATCGCTGATTACCAAAGTTATTTTGCTTGGGCAGAAAAAAAAGGCTATAGCGGAGTTGTTACCTACAGCAAAAAAGAGCCTCAGAAAGTCCAAGTCGGCCTCTTGGAAAATAAGTTTGACCGCGAAGGACGCACCGTCATCACTTATTATGAGAATTTTATCCTCTTTAACATCTATTTTCCCAATGGCAAAGCCTCTCCTGAAAGATTGGCTTACAAAATGGAATATTACGCCTTCTTGTTGGAATATCTCAAACAACTTTTAAAAACCGAAAAAAACATTGTCATTTGTGGCGACGTTAACACTGCTCATCAAGCAATTGATCTGGCTAGACCCAAAGAAAATGAGCAAATTTCTGGTTTTCTCAAAGAAGAACGTGCTTGGATTGATCAGCTCTTGGAACTCGGGTTTATTGACACTTTTCGCCAACTCAACCAGGCTAAAACAGAATGTTACACTTGGTGGAGTCAACGCTCTGGAGCTCGCGCTAGAAACGTAGGTTGGAGAATTGATTATTTTTTCATTAGCCAAAACCTATTAAAAAATCTAAAAGATGCCAGTATTCACGATCAAGTCATGGGTTCTGACCATTGTCCAATTTCCATTGAATTGCAATTCTGATAAAATCACCACATCATGCTGGACGAAAAATTTGTAATTTTGGGTGCCTTGCTCTCTTTTTATGGAGGCTTGAGTTACCTTGTTGACACCATCAAAGGCAAAAATAAACCCAATCGCGTAACTTGGTTTTTATGGGCACTGGCTCCTCTAATTGCCTTTAGCGCTGAATTAGAAAAAGGAGTTGGCTTGACCGCCCTAATGACCTTCATGGCTGGCTTCAACCCCTTAATGATTTTACTTGCCTCTTTCGTCAACAAACAATCTTACTGGCAACTAAATAAAATGGATTATGTTTATGGCTCTATTTCAGTTTTTGCTATTATCATTTGGAAAATCACCGGTGAAGGCAATCTTGCCATTCTTTTTGCCATCTTGGCAGACGCTTTTGCCTCTATTCCCACAGTAATCAAGTCTTATCATCAGCCAGAAACAGAAAGTAGCAGCATTTACCTTTTTGCCATGATGAATTCAGGCATTGCTCTATTAACCATCAAAGACTGGAACTTTGCTCACTACGGCTTTCCTGCCTACATCTTTTTGCTTTGCGCTTTGGTTTACAGTTTGGTGAAATTTAAATTAGGCTTGAGTTTGAAGGCCAAAATAAAGCAAAATTAAGTTTAGAGTCTTTTGGATATTTTCTTCATCAGCCTCATCATTTTCTAAAAGCCAAAGTTTTCCTTGACCTTGCTGAGCAATGACGGCTTCCAAATGTTGTTTTTTATTGGCAAAATCATACTGGCTCTTTAGCCTTCTTTGGATTTGCTCGTGATTTAAACCTCTAGCTACCAAGCGATCTTTCTGCACTTTCTCACTTACTGACAAAAGAAGGATATTGTAGTTTACTAATTGACTCATTTCCGCCTCAACCAATAAAGCAGCGTTAAGTAGAATCAAACCCTTTTTATCTTTCAGTTCGCGACGCAAACGCACCAAAATTGGCGTTGCCATAATTTCGTTCAGTTTATTCAATTTTTGCTGATCAGCAAACACAATTTCGCCCAAAACTTTGCGGTCAATGCTTCCATCGGATCTAGCTACTTGAGCACCAAAAAGATCAGTAATCTGCTTACGCACCAAAGCATACTTTTCTTCTTTTAAATCTTCCTGAATCTGCCAAGCTAAGTGATCAAGCTCGATATTGTGAACTGACAAGCCTTGTTTGCTTGCCAACTCCACCATTTTTTGCCCCACATGAGATTTGCCAGCGCCAATTTCTCCCGTCAAACCAACGATATATTGGCCACTAATTTTGGCTTCCACACATTGTTTGACATAAGCAGGCACATAATCCTGAATCAGGCCTTGTTCTCGCTGAATATCTTTAACTGCACTAGAGCTAACATGAGCCAGGGACGGTTTGGCAAATAAAATGAAGGTATCAATACCTAATTGCTGACTTTCACCCAAACTATGCAGGCCCATTTCGTATTCAAAATCTTTAGCACTGCGCACGCCTTTGACAATGACATCGATATTATTTTCATAGGCAAAATCGACCAGCATACCAGTAAAAGATAAAACTTCTACATTTTTGAGAAAAAGCAAAGATTTTCTAGCCATCTCTGTTCTTTCCTCTAGCGAGAAAAGGTATTTTTTGGTCGGATTAACTCCAATTGCCACTACCAAGCGATCAAAGATTTTTGCCGCGCGCTCAATAATATCCAAATGACCATAAGTTATAGGATCGCCGGAGAAAGCATAAATGGCTGATTTCATCATCTAATTATAACATTCTGGAACTTAATCCAAGATAATACGAGCATCTAAAACCTTGACTCCAGTTGGGCCTGCCAATAAAGGATTGATGTCTAGTTCTTTAATCTGAGGAAAATCGTTTACTAGTTGTGACAAACGACTCAGAGCATCAACAATGGCTACTTGATCTACAGCTTGAGCACCTCGCACCCCAGTTAAAATCTTATTCGCTCGCAAATTCTGAATCAGATTGAGAGCGTCAGTTTTATTTAAAGGATTAAAAGCAAAATTAACATCTTTCAAGACCTCGACGTAAATTCCACCCAAACCAAACATCAGCATTGTGCCCAAAGAATTTTTATTAATTCCCAAAATTAATTCTATGCCTTTTGGAGCCATCTCCATGATTAGGACACCATCAACCTTAGCTTCTGGCTTATTTTTCTTGACTCGTTCTAGCATTAATTTGGTTTCGGCAATAATATTTTTTTGACTAACACCAAGCACCACTCCACCCACATCACTTTTATGCAAAATGTCTTTGGAAACTATTTTAATAGCAACTTCGGAATCAAAATTTTGCATACTATTAACGATTTCCTCAGCATTACTGGCAAAAACTGACTTGAGCAAAGGAAAACCATAAGCGCGCATTACTTCCAAGGCTTCTACTTCAATTAAACTTTTTCTTCCCTCGCCTTGCAATTTAGCAAAAATACTTGCTACTTTAGATCTGTCAACTGTGGTAGAGCTCAAATTTTCCTCATTTTCCATCGTCGACCAATCATAAAATTTGGCAAATTTAGCCAAAGCTTTGGCGGTGGGTTCAGGAAAAGTCAAGTTAGCAATTTTGTTTTGACGTAAAATTTGCACCCCATCAGCAACCAAATCTTTACCCATTAAACTGACTACGATTGGCTTGGAACTGACAGCGCGCATTTTTACTATCGCCTGAGCAACTTTGTTTGGCTCAGTCATCGATTGGGGAGTTAAGAGAACAATTAAAGCGTCCACTTCTTCTGCTTCAATTAAAACTTCAATGGCTTGTTCATAAATTTCACCCATGGCGTCACCTAAAACATCAACTGGGTTATTGAGACTGGCTGAAGCGGGCAAAAAAGCCCTCAATTTTGTAAGTGTTGGTGCACTTAATTTGGCCAACCCTAAACCACTTTCTATCACTGCGTCAGTAGTCAAAACTCCTGGCCCACCAGCGTTAGTAATGATTGCTATTTTCTTGACTGCTTGAGTTTGATTGAGAGAGAAAACCTGAGCTAAATCAAAAAGTTCACTCACGCTATTGGCGCGAATGATGCCGGCTTGGTCAAATAAAGCTTGATAAGCAGCATCATCACTACTCAAAGAACCAGTGTGAGAAGCAACAGCATTGGCGCCAGCAGCAGTTTTACCAGATTTCAAGATAATAATTGGCTTGGGAGTGGATCCTCTATTTAAATCTCTCAGAGTTCTGATCATTTCTGGAGCATTTTCTAAGGATTCAGCATAAATACAAATAACTTTGGTTTGAGCATCAGCATGTAAATATTTAATCAATTCTAATTCTTGAAGAATAGCCTTGTTGCCAGTGCTCAAAAATTTGGAAAAACCAATGCCTAAGTTACTCGCGTAATCTAAAACTGCAGTACATAAAGCGCCACTTTGGGAAAGAAAGGCAATCTCACCAGTTGGTGGCATAATGCTCGCAAAAGAAGCATTCATTTTCCAAGAAGGATTAATAACCCCCAAACAGTTCGGTCCTGCCAAGGTCACTCCCAATCTCTGGCAAGTTGCGACTAATTCCTGTTCTAATTCTTTTTGTCCAACTTCTTTGAAACCAGCTGAAATAACCAAAGCTGCCTGAGCTCCTTTGAGCGCTGCTTGCTCAATTTCTTGACTAACAAATTTGGCCGGAATAGCTAAAATGGCTAAATCAATTTTTTCTGGCAATTCTGCCACACTATGATAAACAGGCAAACCATGAAGGGAGTCAATTTTGGGATTAATCGGATAAATTTGACCAGCATAACCCTGCTTAACCAAATTTTCCACAATATCATTGCCAACAGACTTTTCTTTACTTGAAGCTCCGATAATTGCAATCGCTCGTGGTTGAAAAAGAGCATCTAAACTCATAAATTTCCCTCTTGAACACAATCATTGTAGCTAAAAAGAAAGATAAAAGATAGAATTGTTACTATGAAAAACAAGCACAAACTAGTTCTAGAAAATCACGACACCATTTATGATGTTAGTAATTGGGTGATCTTCAAAAAAAATTTCCTAGCAGGTATTGCTCGCAGTGCTGGTTCATGGTTTTTTAATATCTTAATTTTGTTAGTTTTGGCTTACATTTTAATTCCAGTTTTTGGTTCTTTTATTAAAGAACTGAGTGAAAAATTACCAAAAAATTTGAATGATGTGGTTATTCAAATTGAAAAAAATGGCAATTAATTTTTTCTTACAAAGTCAAGATTTTGGCGGAGCTGAAAAATTTGCTCAAGATTTATTGACTGATCTTGCCCAAAAAGGTCAAAGAGTTTTTCTTTACACCAGTAATTTAAATCTAATTCAAGCTATTGATCAAGAAAAAAATATTAAAGTTGAAAAAATTCCTCTCTATCTTGATTATGCCTCCAATCACAAAGGCTTGCTAAAAAGTCTTTTTTTAACTCCTTTAGCTCTCATTTATTATTTAAAAATTTTGAAAGCAATTAGCAGTAGAAAAGAAAAGCAATTTATTTTTTGCTCAGGTTTTAGTGAAAAAATTATTGTTAGTCCTTTGGCTAAACTTTTTTCTTTGCAAGTTTTTTTTATTGAATATGGACCACTGGAGCCACTTTTTCAAAAACTATATGGTTTACCAAAACTACTCTATTATTTATTTGCTAGAAAAAAAGCTGATCGAATTATTGTTTCTTCGAAGAACACTAAAAGAGCTTTAAAAAATATTTTTCCTGACGAGAAAATGCTTTTCATTCCTTGCGGTACTCATTTTGAAAACAACAAAGTAAAAGAAAATAAAATTAAAACCGGCACTATCACAGTTGTTTCTAGATTGGAAAAAGGCAAAGGTCAAGATTTGTTAATTACAGCTTTTAAAAAAATTGAGCAAGAATTTCCTAAGGCAGAACTAAAAATTATTGGTACAGGCAACTTCTATGAAGAGTTAAAAAAACAAAGTCAAAACCATCCTAGAATTAAGTTTCTACAATTTATTAAAAATCCTACAAAAATAATTAGAGAAAGCGAAATAATCGTTTGCCCCTCTGTTTGGTCGCTAGAGGGCTTTGGCTTGGTCGTCATTGAGGCCATGGCTCTTCGCAAAGCTATCGTTGCTTTTGATCGTCCACCCTACAATGAAATTCTCAAAAACAAAGACAATGCCTTATTGGCCATAAATAAAGATTCTTCTGACTTAGCTGAAAAAATTATTTCTCTCATGAAAAACAAATCATTGCAAAATAAATTGGCTAAAAAAGCTTATTTAGATTTTCAAAAAAAATACCAAATTGGAGAAATCTCCAAACAATATTTAGCGCTTCTGAAGAATTAAAAATCTGTGCCTATCAAATTGATCAGGCAATTCTTCAACTAAAAAGTTATACATAATTTTTGGATAATTTTTGGCTATAAAATCTAGAGTATGAGTTTCGTGAACTTCCAAAAAAATCTTGCCATTTAAACTCAAAAAATCACCCAAGATAATTTGCTCAAGCAATTGCGCAATAAGAGTAAAGCCATCTTCGCCTCCATCTAGGGCCAAAGTTGGTTCATAATCTTTAACACTTGCCTCTAAACTTGCAATTGTCTTTGTGGGGATATATGGCAAATTAGCTACGACAAGATTAAACTTTTGTTTTGGCACATTTTTAAGCAGATCGCTTACTAAAAAATCACACTTAAAAGAAAAATTTTTGCTCTGAGGAAATAATCTTATTAAATTATCTTGAGCGACAGATAATGCTTTAGTAGAAAGATCAGAAATCAAGATTTGCTTAACTCTTAAAGCCTTATTTTTTTCTTTTAATAGAAAATCCAAAAAAGCTAAGCTAATTGCTCCGCTACCAGTCCCTAACTCCAAATATGAAATTTCTTCTGAAGAAGATTTGGCAAACTCAATCATCAAGTCAAGTAATTCTTCAGTTTCCACTCTAGGAATCAACACATTCTGATTGATTTTTAATTCAAGATTTCTAAACTCCACAAAACCGGTTAGATATTCAACTGGCAAGTCACCTTTTGTAAGCAGGTCTGTTTCTTTCAAACTATACTTAAGTAACTGGTTGCGCTCGTAGATGCTTAATTTTCTAGATTTATTCATAAAAATTGTGACTTGTAAAATCTTACTTAATCATGCATATTGTAATCCATATTAAAGTATAAATATTCTAAAGAAAGGAATAATTTAGTTTTCACCAACATTGTAAACTAAATTGCAGACCAGCAATGGCAAAAAAAACCCCAGCAAAGGAAGTTGCGCAGGTTGCAGACAGATTTTCTTTTCAAGCTTTTAGTAGCTTCGTCAACACCAACTTTTCCTTAATTATTATTTTAGTGATGGCTTTTGTTTTGGGCTTTCTAAGCGGTTCTCTTTGGACTGAAAACAGAATTCTCAAAACTGGCGGTGGAGTTGCTCTTAACGACATCTCAGCAGCCGATGCCGCGGCAGCAGCTGCAGCCGCTAAGAAGCTTGAGCAAGTGCCAGCTTTTGATCCAAAAACCGATCATTTTAGAGGCAATAAAGATGCCGAGGTCGTGATGATTGAATACTCCGACTTTGAGTGTCCTTACTGTAATCGCTTTCACCCCACCATGATCCAAGTGATGGAAGAATATAGCGATAAAGTGGCTTGGGTTTATAGACACTTCCCACTTTCTTTCCACCCAAATGCTCAGCCTTTAGCTGAAGCTAGTGAATGTGTGGCTACTTATGGTGGTAACGAAGCTTTCTGGAAATTTTCAGATAGCGTCTACGAAAAAATGGCTGACGGTAGCATCTATGGATCCAATCCAGAAGCCAAAAAAGTCAGCACTGAGATGATGGTTTCTTTGGCTAGCGCAGCCGGAGCCAACGGCTCTCAGGTTAAGGCTTGCCTTGACAGTAAAGAAATGAGTCAAAAAGTTAAAGACTCTCAAGCTGGTGGTAGTAAAGCCGGTGTGACTGGTACTCCAGGCACCATCATCATGAGTAAAAAAGGTGGTTTTGACTTAGTTCCAGGCGCCTTACCTTTTGAACAGGTTGAGGCTATGCTAAGCGAACATCTCTAAACTAGACATAGTTTAATTATTAAACCGCGAGTTAAAAACTCGCGGTTTTTTGTTTAGTCGAGAATTTTATAATCTCTAAAAATCAACTGTAGTTTGTCAACTCCTCGGTAAGAATTAACATCTAAAGAAACTGCCAAATCAAATTGCGCTCCCAAAGACAAGTGCTTGATCAAATCAGCTCGATACCAAGCCAAAACCTCGTATTCTCTCTGATCATTGGTAAAGGCTACTGTTAATTTAAGATGTTCTTGTTCTTTGCCCAATAACTTGTAATTTTTTAGCACAATTTTTTGTAAAACAAAAACTGGCTTAGGATTGGCCAAGCCAAAAGGTGAAAACTCGTCAATTAATTCATTTGTCTCTAAACTTAAAAGTTGAGGTGATAAAACAGCATCAATGCTAAGAGTTTTTTCTAAATTTTGCTCAGCCAAAAGCTCTTTTGCTTTAGCTTGCATGGCTTTTTTTAAAGGGTTAATGTTTTCAGTTTTCAAAGCAAAACCAGCAGCCAAAGGATGACCCCCAACCTCTAATAAATATTCTTTGAAAAGACGAATAAATTCAGTAATATTAAAACCATCTAAGGAGCGAGCGGAAGCTTTCGAAATCTCCGCGCCTCGACTAATTACAATGCTTGGTTTGGAAAATTTTTCTGTCATCTTACCGGCAATCAAACCAATAATACCTTCGTGATATTCTGGCGAATCTAGAAAAATAATTTTTTCTGCTGTCTCTTGGGCAACGATCTCCTCAGCCTGCTTGGTTAAAGTGATGGTTAAATTTTGCCTGTCTTCATTGGTGTTTTTGAGTAAATTGCTTAAAGCTAAAGCTTTTTTTTGATCTTTAGTGCAAAGCAAACGCAAAGCGTCCATGCCATCAGCTAAACGACCCATGGCATTAATACGAGGTCCAATTTGAAAACCTAGAGTGTAAGCATCTATTTTGTTCGGATCTATCTTGGCTAAAGAAAAAAGCTGACTCAATCCTAGATTAGCATTTGCTTTCAAAACTGCCAGTCCATACATAAGTAAAAAACGATTGATGGAAAGCAAAGGCATGAGATCAGTGACTGTGGCAATTGCTACCAAAGCTAAAAGTCTTGTCAATAATTTTTGATCTTCTTGGTCAGATAATTCTTTGGCTAGAAACCAAGCCACAGCGCAACCACAAACTTGACTCGAATGAAAAACCGCTAAAGCTTCCAGCTTTTGCTCATCTTTTTGATGATGGTCAGTGATAATTACATCAATTTTTTTATCTTTAAGAAATTTTAAGGCTTCGTGAGCCACAATGCCATTGTCCACCGTGATGATCAGACTGACATCTGGATGATCTTGCAACAAATCAGTGAGTGCTTTAACTGATAAGCCATAGCCATGACGCAAACGATGAGGAATAAAAGGAAAAACTTGATACTTTTTGGCATGCAAAAATTGCCATAGAGTTGCTGTGGCCGTAATTCCATCTGCATCGTAATCACCAAAAACAATAATCTTTTCATTTTTGCCTTGAGCAACAAGCAAACGATCCTTAATTTTAGCCAATTCTTCCGAATCAATCCCCAGGTCCTGAAGAGAAATGTTAAAGGGAGAAACCCCTTTAAAAAAATCTACAGGCTTGTCAATCATCCTGTTTTTGAGTAAAACTAGCTTCAATTCCTCAAGATTTTGCAAAGCGCTGGTAGATTGGATGTGCCATTTCATGATTTCTAGCCTTATAATAAAACTATGACTCTCAATTTACCATTTGAAGTGCTATATCTCATCCACCAATTTCAACAAAATAAATTTGATGCCTTTCTTGTGGGCGGAGCAGTGAGAGATTTAGCCATGAACCTCCCCAAAGAGTTGATTAAAGATTTTGACCTAACCACAAATGCTACCCCAGCGGAAATGCAAAAAATTTTCCCAAAGAGTTTTTATGAAAATAAATTTGGCACAGTCAGCTTTACCCATGAAAACTTACTTGAAGAATTAAGCAAAAACTATCAGCTCCCATCAACAACTTTAGCCACTTTTTTGGAAAAAAAAGAAGTTAAAACCAATCGCATTATCGATCTTAAAAAAGCCAAAAAAATCCACTTCTCACTTAAAGATAAACTTTCTTCATCAGAAGACAGCTCAGCATCAGAAATTGAAAATGTGCCACCTTTTGAAATGACTACTTTCCGCAGTGATGGTGAATACCTAGATCATCGTCGACCAGATAAAGTAAGTTTTGGCTCTAGTCTAGAAGAGGATTTGCAAAGAAGAGATTTTACTATCAACGCTCTGGCCATCACTATCAAGCAATCCTATTTACAACAAATCTTTGATCAAAAAGAATTGGCTAGCTCCTATCAAATTCAAGAGCAGGATTTTCAATTCATCGACCTTCATCATGGTCAAGAAGACTTAAGCAAAGGGATCATCCGCACCGTAGGTAAAGCTGACCAAAGATTTGCTGAAGATGCCTTGCGCATGTTAAGAGCTGTGAGACTAGCAGTGCAATTAAACATGGACATTGAAACCGACACTTATTACGCCATCAAATATCATAAAGATCTTTTGAAATTTGTTAGTTTTGAAAGAATCAGAGACGAATTCCTTAAAATTTTGGCTAGCGATCGAGCTGCTAAAGGCATTGAATTGCTCGATGAAACTGGCTTATTAAACAATATTATTCCCGAACTTTATCAAGGAGTAGACATGCAACAACGTGGTCACCATACCACTGATGTTTGGACTCATAGTTTGGATGCTTTGCGTCACTGCCCTTCTAAAGACCCCATTGTGCGCTTGGCTACCTTGCTTCATGACATTGGCAAACCAGTCAGCTACAAAGAAGAAAATGGTGAAATTACTTTTTACAGTCACGATGTTCTAGGTTCACGAATTGCCAGTAAAATCGCCACTCGCCTTAAATTAAGCAAAAAAGAAGTTCAAAGAATTTTTATTTTGGTTAGATATCACATGTTCCATTATCAAGAACACCACAGTGACGCCTCGATTCGTCGCTTTATTCGACGAGTTGGTTTTGAAAACATTGACGACATCCTAGATCTGCGAGAAGGCGATCGTTTGGGCAGTGGTGCCAAAAAAACTAGCTGGCGTTTAGAAGAAATGAAGCAAAGAATCATTGAACAACTCAATCAGCCCATGGGTTTAGACGATCTGGCAGTTAATGGTCACGATCTGATGCAAGAGCTAGGGCTTAAACCAGGTCCACTTCTTGGAGAAATTTTGGATAAACTTTTAGAAAAAGTCTTAGAAAATCCGGAACTCAATAATCGAGAGAGTTTGCTACAAAAAGCCAAAGAGATTGTGAAAGCCTAGTTGGCTCTTTTCTTTTTCCACTGATCAAAAACAAGAAGTAATGGCACTGCAGTAAAAGTACTAGAGTAAGTACCAGTAATTGCACCGATCAAAAGAGCAATCACAAACCAATGAATAGTGCTTCCTCCTAAAATAGCTAAGGTTAACAGCATGATAATAATAGTCAAAGAGTTATTGATAGAACGACCGAGTGTTTCTAAAACCGCGGCATTAGCAATTTGTTCAAAAGGATAGCGAGGATTCTTGCGCTTGAGCTCTCGGATGCGGTCATAAACAACAATGGTGTCGTGCACGGAAAATGACAAAGTCGTTAGCAAAGCAGTCACAAAAAGCACATCAACCTCGACTTGCATGAAGTGACCCAGAAGACTAAAAGCCCCAATTAAAATTAAAGAATCATGTAGCATGGCCAAAACAGCACAAAGGCCGTATTTAAGCTCGTCAAAGGCTCTCCAAATATGAAAAGTAATGACTGAAGCCACAATTAAAATTGCAATTAATGTCTTGCGCAATAATTCTGCGCCCAAAACTGGACCAACTGTTTCAAAGCGTAAAACTTCAATTTGACCATAACTTTGACTGAGTTTAGCTACTAACTGATCTTTACTTTGATTGTCAATTTCCTTGCCCTTGAGTGAAATTCTTTGTTCACCAACACTTTGAATTACTTCAGCTTCATATAGATCGCCCAAGCTAGCTCGTAAAGCTGACTCAGAATAAGTGGCAAATTTTTCCTGATCTTGGAAATGCAACTCCATCAAAGAACCGCCAGTAAAATCTATGGCGGGCTTGAGGCCAAAGAGAAACAAGGAGACTAAACCTGGCAATAAAAAAGACAAAGAAATTAAAAAGTAAAATTTTCTAAACTTCGTTAGATTCATGACTTTTTCCTTTGCTCTCGATTAAAAATTGGCAAGGCAGCTCGAAGCAACAAGCGACTTACAAAAACTCCTGTAAACAAGCTCATGAGCGTGCCAATTAGAAAAGTAAGACCAAAACCTTTAACTAAACCGCTGGTGTTAAGAAAAGAAAAGTTAAGTGGATTAATTAAAACTAAAGCAGTTAAGATCGAAGCTAAATTGGCATCTTTAATGCTGTCCCAAGCTCGACCAAAACCCAATTCCATTGCTCTGGCGTAAGGCTGACCAACACGCAATTCTTCTTTCATTCTTTCAAAAATCAAAATATTAGCGTCCACAGCCATACCAATAGTAAGAATTAAACCAGCAATGCCCGGTAAAGTTAAAACCACTCCTAAAATTTTATAAATGGCGATGGTTAAAGCAGCGTAAATCAATAAAGAAATACTAGCCACCAAGCCCAACCAACCATAATAGGCAATCATAAAAAGCAAAACCAAGCTCAAACCAAGTAAACCAGCCAAAACACTTTTCTGCACTGACTCATCTCCCAGACTTGCTCCAATTGTTCTTTGTTCCAAAACCTTAATGTTGACTGGCAAGGCTCCAGCGTTCAACTGAATTGCTAAGTTCTTTGCCTCCTCAGTACTAAAGTCACCACTAATTACAGCTCGACCGTCAAGAATCGGAGTAGAAATCACTGGAGTCATAATTGGCACTCCATCAATAAAAATTGC
>DITI01000047.1 GCA_002422765.1 Candidatus Pacebacteria bacterium UBA6188
CCTGGTTCTTCAATAAAATCATTATCTTGGTTAAAAATAATATCAGCGCTACTTTCGTTATTTTTAATTTTTTCCAAGTGTTTGTTGGCAATAATATTGGATTTATCAATTTCTAAAATTCTCTTGAAAGTCTTTTTGGCTGCCGATTCTTGCTTGTTTTTGAGATAAGCTAGGCCGAGACGATTCATGGTTTCTGGTTCTTCACCATAACGCTCAATAATTTCTTGGTTGATTAAGATGGCCTTGGGCCAATCAGAGTTTTTCGCTGCATTAATAGCTTCTTGTTTCAGGAGCATTTGATTTTGCATGTTTTTTAACCTTCCTTTGAAATCTTAGAGATGTTACAGGGCATGCCTACAAATGTCAAGATCGTCATCAGCAACTTTGCAAAGCGTGTTAAAATTTAAACTTAAGGGAATATTTATGTCAGGTCACAGCAAATGGAATAATATTAAAAATCGCAAGGGAGCTCAAGACAAAATGAAGAGCAAAGTTTTTAGTCAACTTTCTCGTCTCATTAGAGCAGCTGCCAAACAAGGTAATTCTGGTGATCCCAAAAGTAATTCTGCTTTACGCTTGATTTTAGACAAAGCTAGATTAGCCAATATGCCCAAGGATAAAGTGCAAAAAGCCATTGATGTGGCTATGGGCAAGGGGAATGCTAGTCAAATTCAAGAAATTGTTTATGAAGGTTTTGGTCCAGCAGGAGTAGGCTTAATGATTGTGGCCCTCACCGATAACGTCAATCGTAGTTCGGCTGAGATTCGTTTTGTTTTAAATAAATACAATGGTTCGCTAGGTTCTCCAGGCTCAGTGCGTTACATGTTTAATCGCAACCAAGATGGAGAATTCACAGCGACCATGAAATTTCCAATTAGTGAGGAAGATCAGGCAAAACTAGAGGAATTAGTAGAAAACTTAATTGATTTGGAAGATGTGGAGGATGTTTTTTATGCGGCGTAGAGAAAAGTTTGTAATCGTTTCGGTTTTGCTAAGTTTAGGACTTTTGGCAACGCAATACGTGCCTTTGGACTGGCGCTATCTAGCTACTGCAGTGCTGTTTGTCTTGTCATACTTTAGTTCTGCTTGGGCTTTGGCCGACGATTTGCAATCCACCGAATGGTTGACCATTGTGCCATTTCCAGCCCTTTACGCTAGTGCAGTAGCGCTTTTTTACTTTTTGTTACCAGAGATGTTTTGGTCGCGCTTGGCAATTGTCGGCATTTTTGGTGTAGGAATGTATGCTTTGTTTTTGACTTCCAATATTTTTTCAGTAGCCAAAGGTAGAACTATCCAGCTTCTTTATGCAGCTCACGCCGTAGCTTTATTTTTTGTCATTATTACTTCTTTGCTTTTTAGTAATGTGATTTTTTCTTTACGTTTGCCTTTTTATTTCAATGCTATTTTACTATTCATTTCTCATTTTCCTCTAGTTCTAATGTCTCTATGGTCTATTGATCTTGGCACCAAAATTAGCAAAGAAATTGGACTTTATTCTTTGATTTTTACCTTAATTCTGACCGAATTAGGCACCTTATTTTCGTTTTTACCTATGCAGATTTGGAATCAGGCCTTGTTTATCATGTCTTTCCTTTATGTGGGCCTAAGCGTCTTGCAGAACTTTTTTAAGGGTCGTCTTTTTAGAAATACAGTTAATGAATACAATTTAGTGGCAATTTTAATGTTGGTGCTTTTTGTCTTGATGTTTCCAGGTAAATAGAGCTCTTCTCTCACTTGACTTATATTAAAAAAGGATTGATATGTCAATCCTTTTTTAATATGTTCTTGAAGGGGTAGAGCTGGTTTTTTGAGCAAACCCGAAAAGCTTTTTAAGGCAGTGTTTTTAGCTTGATAGTTTGCTTTGGCAAGATTTTTAATTTTATTTAAACTAGCCAAAACCAGAGAATTCAAGCAAATTAATAAGCAAAAACAAACAGGGAAGAGGCTCAAGAAAAAAAAGGGTAGCCAGCCAGAAACAGGGCAGAGTGATATAGTTTGATACAGTCGTGAAAATTGTGGAAAACTCAATAGTTATAGGACTTTCTAGCCTGAAATGATCTAGTTTGATATCAAAAACTTAGTTTTGCTGTTGCAAGAGTATGCAAAAATAAGTTTGCCTTTATTCTAACGTCGATCTCTTGAAATAAATGTTTTTTTATCTGGTATATGGCTTTGTCGAGTCTAGAACTTGTTCATTTTCCCTGTGTTCTTTGATCTGGTAGCTCTATTTTGCTTGGACTAAGCCCTTAAAAAGGAGCCATGAATCAATAAAAAACCCGAATAGGCTTTTCACGGGGAGGGGTTAACAGAGAGACTTAAGGTTTTTTCTATATGGAGGCTTAAGGGAAGAATGGAATGAGTTTTAAAGACGCAATTAAAGGGAAATAAGATTCTACTAGTTTAGACTACTTCTGCTCTCACGGTAGGGGGTTTCTTGGTTTTTAATGCCTAATAGTTTATGTCGCACAATATAACTTTTGCGACATAAACCATAAATGAATCTGGAAGGGTCTTTTTTGAACAGTTAAATTTAGATTCAGATTTACTCTTCTAATTTGTCTGCAATTGTCTATTTATGCTTTATTTCCCTCTGGCTCGCCTGCCTTTGGCCTTCAGGCTCTTATTCTTTAATTTGATTCTTAATTATCCTGTGCAGGTAAAACCACCAGATGTGTCTTGGCTAAATTTTGGCTGACAATTGCTAATAATATTGATACATCAATGCATTTACCTCTAGTGAGCCGTTTAGAGGCCTAAAAACGGCTTTTTCTTTTTAAAATGAGCAATCCATCATCCGACTAAGTCAAAAAAGTGATAGTTTTAGATTTTTGTTGGAATTTATTGGATTTTGATAAATGGCTTGCTGACAAAGTGGTAGCCCATCAATGGTCGTGATTATTTTCTCGCACTAATAGGTTTTAATGGTTATGATTCGATTTTCATCGAATTAGTTTTTTATGCTTTAGCTATACCGCCCTGCAAATAAATTCATTTTTATTTTTTTTAAAATGATGATTTTGCAAAAGGCTTTCCAAATTTAAAGCAAATATAAATTTCCGGTAGAAGCCAATGACAAAGCAGAGTAGTCTCCCCTCTTGTTGCTTGGTAAAAATTCAGTGCCGTAAGAAAAGTGACTCAAGTCCTCTTTCTTGATGGAGTTACAGTTGGCCATGGTAGAGCACTTGTAAGTCGATGTGGCAAAAAGGATTGATTTATAGAGAAAAATGACCAAAACGCTATTTTAGCAGAGCAATTAATAGTCTGCTAAAGTCTGATAATATTTTTGAAAAATGAAAAAAAAGAACCAATACCAAATTTTTGATTTGATGAAAAAGGCCAAGCTAGTGCAGGAACCTTAAATTTATTGTAGAGTAGTGTTAGCTAAGATGTCAAATTCTAAAAGTACTCATCCAGATATCTCCTTGATTGATTTTTTGGAATCCTTGGAGGTGGAGAAAAACTTATCTCGCCTAACAATCCGCAATTACGGTCATTATTTACGTCGCTTTAATGAATGGTTTAAAAATCAGGGCTACAGCGACCTCAAAGAATTGGATCGTGAGATTTTGCGCAAGTACCGTATTTTTTTGGCGCGCTACTGTGACGAAATGTCAAGAACCCTATCAAAAAAGACACAAAGCTATCATGTAATTGCCTTGCGTTCTTGGTTTAAATGGTTGATCAAAAACGATCATGAAGTTCTACACCCAGAAAAAATTGATTTACCCAAAGGCGAATCAACTCACATGCAATTTGTGAACATTGAAGAGATCGAGCGCCTCTTGGCTCAACCAGATTTGGCTAGTAAAGAAGGTCTGAGAGATAAGGCTATTTTAGAGCTCCTCTTCTCCACTGGCTTACGGGTGAGTGAATTAGTGGCTTTAAATCGTGATCAAATTGATTTTAGTCGCCGTGAATTTGGAGTGATTGGTAAAGGTCGTCGTCCTAGAGTGGTTCACCTTAGTGAGCGTGCAGCCAGCTGGCTCATTCGCTACATGAACTCGAGGGAGGATAATTGGCGACCGATTTTTATTCGTTTCTCTGGTAAAAAACCAGATTTACTCATGGATGGTGAAGAAATGCGCCTGACTACCCGCAGTGTGCAACGCTTAGTGGATCACTATGCTCGACAAGCTCGCTTGACTGTCAAGTTGAGTCCGCATGGGATTCGTCACTCTTTTGCTACCGATCTTTTGATTAATGGCGCAGGACTGCGCGATGTGCAGGAGATGCTAGGACATAAAAATATTGCCACTACCCAGATCTACACTCACGTCACTCAACCACAACTCAAGAAGATTTATGATGAGACACATTCGAAGTTATAATTTCCAGTCGATTTAAATGAAAAAAGAGTAAAACATACCGCACGCTTTACTCTTTTCTGGTGGAGACAGGGGCGCTTTCAAAAAGCGCCCCTGTCATGTACTTACGCGTCTTGCTGGTTGAGCGGAGGAGCTGGAATTTCTTCCACCTCCACTTCATGCCACCCTCCGAGGAGAATGACGCTGGCAGGGTTGGCTTCGTCGCCAGCCCCCACCATCAAGGAAAAGTTGGCGCAAATCTGACCACCAGCGTTATCATGACAGGTCCACATTTCCACCTCACCGTTGTAGGTAAGGTAAACGAGGTAGTTCCCGTCAGAAAAAGCCTTTGTCTCACCAACCTCAAAGCTAACCACCTCGCCGTTAGGCTGGGCCGCTTCGATTGTGACCACGGACACAGAAAATCCGCAGGCAAGGACACTGAGGGCGACGAGCATGATTCCCGCCACCTTTAAAAATAACTTAGGCATAGAGCCTCCTTGTAAGGAATGATTTTTTCGAGTTAAGCTGTAAAGCAACTCACTCTTGTTGATTGCACTTTTTATAAAATGAAATTAACAAGAATGAGTTGTTGTGCGGTATGTTAAAGAACAATTAGCAGACCTTGTTAGAGGACGAATTGTCCAAAACACCATCAACTAACCTATAATATTATATCATTACTCAATAAAACATTCAAGTTATGGGACTATTATTCGTCTCCTCCACTCTGTTTTTAAGCTTGGCTTGGTTTTTTTCCTTGTGAATGTTAAAATTCCTCTTGTTCTAATTAACATCATTTATAAATCGGGCCGATAGCTCAGTTGGCTAGAGCGCTTCTATGGCATAGAAGAGGTCAGGGGTTCAAGTCCCCTTCGGTCCACAAAGTCGAGTGAGACGGCTTTATAATGTCAACCACACTCAAAGCCGCTTTGGCTTTACTAACTGCCACCTTTCTTTATAGTTTTTTTGGTGTCCTGACTCGCATCATGGGTTTTGAGTTACCGATCTACTATGCTAGTTTTACTAGAGATGTGGCCGGAGCTTTAATTCTTTTACTTCCACTTTATTTGTCAAAGAAATGGCAAAAAGTTGCCAAAAAAGATTGGCCTTGGTTGATCTTGAGAGCTAGCGGTGGAGTCTTAGGCTTCTTAGGCTCTTATTACTCTTTTTATTATCTGCCTCTAGGAACGGCTTACTTTATTTTTTATGGTGGTTCAACGATCTTTGGTTTTATTTCTGGAGCAATTTTATTTGGTGAAAAAGTGAGTCGCTTGGAAGCACTTTCTCTAGTCATATCTCTTTTGGGTTTGATCTTACTCTACTCGGTGGGTGGGGTGTCTGCTGATTTGTTTAAATACATAGTGTGGGCATTTGTGGGTGGTATGGGCGCAGCGATCTGGAATACTTTTTCCAAGAAAATTTCTGGCACATATAGTGCTACTCAAGTAAATGGTTTGGATTTTGCCGTTTTTGCTGTATTGATGATGATCTTATCCCTAATTCAAGGTGAGACTTGGGTTCTACCAGTTTTTAATTTTACTTGGCTAGCTAACCTGCTGTTTGTCATCATGTTTGTGGTGACTGGTCAGCTAATGATCTTTGGCTTCAAACATTTGGATGCCCAAAAAGGCAGTCTAATTATGTTGCTGGAAGTGGTTTTTGGCGCAGTGATCGGCCTAATTTTTTACCAAGAGCACTTGGGCTTTGGAGCCTTGCTGGGAGGTTTGCTAATTTTGCTGGGGGCAGTTTTACCTCAATTGCACAAAAAAGCCTAATTTTTTTCGCTACCCTCTTCATCACCATCATCTAGAGTTAGGGCGACAGCTACTACTTGATCGCCATCACTCATTTTCATGAGAATAACTCCCTGAGTAGGTCTGGTTAAAGTGGGAATTGAAGATTTGCTAATAGGCATCTTGATGGCCTTGCCTAATTTAGTGCTAATTACCACTTCTTTATTGAGGTCAGAAACCATTTTGGCTGAGGCGACTTTGCCGGTGCGTTTGGTGATTTCGGAAACCTTAACCCCTAGTCCAGAGCGTTTTTGCAAAGGATAGTTTTCCAAAGTAGTGCGTTTACCCATGCCGTTCTCGGTAATCAACAACAAGCTATTTTCTTTGAGCACTTCCTTTTTGTCTTCGAAGACTTCCACGCCAATAACTCGATCGCCACTATGTAGGGTAATACCTTTTACTCCTTTGGTGTCACGTTGAGAAGATTTGACTTCCTCTTCACTAAAGCGAATCGATTTGCCTTCATGAGTAATCAGCATGATGTGATCGCGACCAGTGGTGATCTTGCCCCAGACCAGCTCATCGCCGTCGTTAAGAATAATGGCGACAATACCGCTCTGGCGGATATTATTGAAAAGTTTCAAAGCAGTCTTTTTGACGAGGCCATTTTTGGTGGCCAAGGTCACAAACTTGTCATGGTCTTTTTCTTGATCGACTACCAAGATGGACAATACTTTTTCTTCTGGTTTAAGATTGAGAATGTTGACGATGGCGGTGCCTTTGGCTTGGCGACTGGCATCAGGAATCTCAAAAGCCTTCATCTCAAAGACGCGACCTTGACTAGTAAAGAGGAAAAGATTGTCGTGGGTGTTGCAGGTGACAATGCATTTAAGCACGTCTTCTGCCTTCATGTTCAAACCCTTGCTGCCCTTACCACCTCTAGATTGAGAGCGGAAGGCATCTGGACTTAGGCGTTTGATATAGCCACTTTCAGTCAGAGTGATAACGGTTGATTCTTCGGCGATTAGGTCTTCTTCGTTGAATTCACCAATTTTACCCTTGATGACTTTGGTGCGACGCTCGTCGCCATAGATCTCGATCATTTCCTCTGTTTCGGAGACAATTTTACCCAAGATTTTCTGTGGATCATTGAGTAAATGAATTAAGATACCAATGGCTTCTTGAATGGCTTTGTATTCTTCTTCAATCTTCTGTCTTTCCAAAGCGGCCAAGCGCTTGAGTTGCATTTCTAGAATGGCGGTAGCTTGGATGTCACTTAGGCCAAACTTTTTCATCAAGGCATCATGAGCGGTAGGCGTATCTTTGGATTTCTTGATGGTTTCAATGACTTCATCAAGATTGTTAAGGGCAATAATCAAACCTTCCAAGATGTGGGCGCGGTCGCGAGCTTCTTTAAGCTCACTTTGACTTCTGCGGACCACAACCAGTTGGCGGTGAATAATGTACTCGCGTAAAACTTGGCGCAAAGTCATTAGAGAAGGCGTACCTTCGCTGTTGAGCGCCACCATGTTGAGTGAAAAACTACTCTGCAACTCAGAATATTTAAAAAGCTTGTTGAGGAAGACATTGGGGCGAGCATCTTTTTTAAGCTCGATGGTAATCTGCATACCCTTGCGATCTGAATCATCACGCAGGTTACGAATACCCATGATTTTTTTGTCGCGGACCAAATCAGCGATTTTCATCAGCAAGCGAGCTTTGTTGACCTGATAAGGTAACTCGGTAATGGCGATAATAAACTGTTCTTTTTTGTTTTCTTCAATGCTAGCCTTACCACGGATAACGATACGACCTTTGCCAGTGCGGTAGGCTTCAGAGATGGCTTTTTGGTCGTAGATAATACCTGAAGTTGGGAAATCTGGTCCCTTGATGTGCTCCATCAATTCTTCATGAGTGATTTCGCTTTCAAATTTGCCAGCCAGCTCACTAGGATTGGCAGCCAAAATATCATTAATACATTTGGAATCACTACTGAGTTTTTCTTCACCAATTTCGATGGTATTGGAGGTAGTAGCTTTGCCTTTGTTGACCATGGCAATCGCTGCCTGACAAACTTCAACCAAGTTATGAGGTGGAATCTTGGTGGCCATACCAACGGCGATACCCTCAGAACCCATGAGCAGGAAGTTTGGCAATCTAGTAGGTAGAACAGTTGGTTCTTTGGTGGAGCCATCAAAGTTGTCAACGAAGTCAACGGTGTTTTTGTTAATGTCAGCCAAAAGCTCTTGGGTGATCTTGGCACTGCGAGCTTCAGTGTAACGCATGGCAGCTGGTGAATCGCCATCGATCGAACCAAAGTTACCTTGACCATCAATCAATGGATAACGCATGCTAAATTCCTGCGCTAAGCGCACTAGAGCCATGTAAACAGCACTATCGCCGTGGGGATGATATCTACCAAGCACGTCACCAACAATACGAGCAGATTTCTTGTAGGGAGTGTTGTAGTGAATGCCGGATTTGAACATGGAATAAAGAATGCGACGGTGGACTGGCTTAAGGCCGTCACGCACGTCAGGCAGAGCACGAGAAACAATCACACTCATCGCATAATCGAGGTAGGATTTTTCCATTTCGTTGACGATGGAGGTGTGTTTGAGTTTGCCATAAGCGCTGTCTTCGATGGTGCCAATTTTGGATTCTAGTTCTTCTTCACTCAATTCTTCTAAAGGACTATTTTCCAATTCTTCAATGCTGATCTTGGGCTCCTGATTTTTGTTCTCTTCTGACATATTGCTTTACTTTTAGATATATTATTTAATATTTTGATTAGTTTAATTGATTGCTGTCATAAATAGATTGATGTTTCAATCAAAATATTTAAAGCGCTCATTTAGCAAACAATCCTCTACTCTGCTAAATAGCTTAACCATCCTTTTTAACTCAAAGCCTTTTCAATGGGTGGTGCAATTTCTTTCTTGCGAGAAAGTTTGGCCCCAATATCTAAGACGTTGTTTTGCACTGTTCCACCAAAAGCTTGACTGGCAACTTGAGCAGCTGCTTCATCAAGGACCAAGAGTTTAGTATTTACTTTGAGAATGTCAGTAATCGCGACAAAGATTAAGTCGACTTGAAGTTCGTTTTGAACCTGACGCATTGCGTCAAGCAAGCAGTCTTTTTTCTCGCTGATGATCTTTTCTTGCTCAACGGTTTCCAGTTGATCAATCATGACTTTCTTGCCACCAAAGTCAAAGACCTTGTAATCATTTTTGACAATCTCTTCACAACTGAGTTTACTCACGTCAGACTTGGCCTTGAAAATTTCTAAGGTGAAGGTTTCAACATCAGTAATTTGAGCGAGTTCTGCCAACCAAGTAGCCATTTCTTTGTCCTTGGGAGTGCAGGTGGGTGATTTAAAACCAACCGTGTCGGACAAAATAGCGGCCAACATCAGACTGGCTAATTTCTGGTCGGGAGTGAAGTCATTTTTCTTCATCATGAAGGCAATGATAGTGTTAGAAGAGCCCCAGGTTTTGAAAGTAAGGAAAATAGGTTGGTTAAAATTGAGCTTGGCTTTATGATGATCGACAATTTCGACAATTTGCTCAGGGTTAAGTCCCACTAAGCGTTGATCTTCTTCATTGTGGTCGACCAAAATTACTTGGTCATCGCTTTGAATTTGCTCAGCACTTAAAATAGCTGGCGCAGTCATTCCAAATTTATCCATGAGGAATTGGGTTTCTGGATTAATCTCTCCAGTAATAGCTGCTTCTGGATTGCTGTAGGAGAAGCAGTCGACGCCTCGGTAAAGACTGGCAAGAGCCATGGCGGCGACAACGGAGTCAGTGTCTGGTTTGAGGTGGCCAATGATATAAGTTTTCATTTTTTCCTTTCTTGCCTTTAAACATCTAATGAAGCCTGGGCGGCTCGGCTTTGAATAAATTTCTTGCGTGGAGCAACTTCATCCCCCATCAAGACCGAAAAAGCATCGTCAGATTTAGCGGCGTCTTCGATAGTGATTTTCTTGAGGATGCGAGTCTTTGGGTCCATGGTAGTGTTCCAGAGTTGCTCTGGATTCATTTCACCTAAACCTTTGTATCTTTGTACGCCAATTTTTCCATTTGGGTCTTTGGCTTGAATGTCGGCAACCATCTTGTCTTTATCAGCGTCGTCATAGACATATTTTTCTTCTTTGCCGTAGGCGATTTTGTATAAAGGTGGCATAGCCACGTAAAGATAGCCAGCTTCAACCAATTGTCTCAAGTGACGGAAAAAGAAAGTTAAACCTAAAGTGGTAATATGCTCGCCATCCACGTCAGCGTCATTCATGAGAATAATGCGGTGATAGCGTAATTTTTCTAGATTGAAGCTGTCACCAATGCCACAACCCAAGGCAACCACTAGGTTTTTGAGTTCTTCAGAAGCGACGATTTTGTCTAGACGAGCACGTTCGGTATTGAGTATTTTGCCACGTAGCGGAAAGATAGCCTGAAATTTACGGTCTCTGCCCTGCTTGGCAGAGCCACCGGCTGAATCACCCTCAACGATGTAAATTTCACTTTCAGCAGCAACTCGAGATTGACAGTCGGCTAGTTTGCCTGGCAAGGAAACGCCTTCAAAGAAGCCTTTGCGAATAACTGCGTCTTTGGCTGCGCGAGCCGCGAGGCGAGCGCGAGCAGACAACATGATTTTATCAATGATGGCGCGGGCGACCTTGGGATTTTCTTCAAGGAAGGTGGCAAAGCCATCTTTAAAAACTTGGTAAACAGCGGTTTGAGCCTCGGCGTTATTGAGCTTGGCCTTGGTTTGTGATTCAAATTGCAAGTCATTGGCTGGCATTTTGACAAAAACGACGGCGGTTAAACCTTCGCGAAGATCATCAGCGACAAAACTTTCTTTTTCTTTGATCAAGCCATTCTTCTCAGCGTATTCGCGCACTACTCTACCCAAGGCTAAGCGGAAACCTTGAACATGGGTACCGCCATCTGGAGTGTGAATAACGTTGACATAGCTTTCAGTGTGTTCATTGTAGGTGTCGTTGTATTGGAGGGCTAGTTCGATGCCGATATTTTT
Organism: Candidatus Pacebacteria bacterium UBA6188; assembly: GCA_002422765.1. GTDB lineage: Bacteria > Patescibacteriota > Microgenomatia > UBA1400 > PJMF01 > UBA1364. Next base: position 11,075 of record DITI01000047.1, read on the forward strand.
TTGGGTATCTGGATCTTGCCAGTCGTTAGCGACATAAAAAACCTTATGTAGGGATTTGCGAGACATGTTGAGGTGTTCAACTAGAGAACGGATGCCGCCTTCAAAGTAAAAGTGCTGCTCAATGTCTTCCAGGAGGTCAAAGAATTGGAAATAAATGCCAGCCATGAGGTAGGCACGATCTTTGACGATGGAGACCATTTGTTTGTGGCTGTATTCAACAGTTGAAAAGATAGTTGGATCAACAACAAACTGCACCATTGAGCCAGATTCGTATTTGATGAAGGAGCCCGCTTGTTCACTAAATCTAGTAATTACTTCTTCTTCACTAATTTCTTTGACTGGAGCAGCAGGGATACCGCGCGAGTGACTTTGGTAAAAATATTTACCACCTCTTTTGACGGTTACTTGCATCAAGCTGGACAAGGCATTGACGGCGGAGGAGCCAATACCGTGCAGACCACCAGAGGCCTTGTAAGCGGTTTCTTCAAATTTACCTCCAGCATGGAGTTTAGTCATGACTAATTCCATAGCGGAAACTCCCGATTCATGGATGTCGGTAGGAATACCGCGACCGTTATCAACGACAGTGATAACTTGTTGACCCATTTCTTTGAGGTCAGCTTTTTTATTTTTGTTGTTGGGGTGTTTTTCGAATAATTGGCGATGTTGGTCGTTGGTGGCACTACGGAAAAGTTGAACAGTTTTACCAAAACCAGCAATGGCCTCGTCTACGGAGTTGTCTAAAATTTCTTTGACTAAATGATGAAGACCCTTGATATCGGTGGAGCCGATGTACATACCAGGACGCTTGCGGACTGGTTCCAAGCCCTCGAGAACTTTAATTTGTGAGGCTTGGTAGTTTTTTAAATCATTGCTAGTGGCCATATTTTTCCCGATTTCTTTTATTCAAGAAACCTGTTGTATCACAATTCTCCTTTGAAAAAAAGGGCTTGTTTTTCCTGTTAAACTATGAAAAAAGCCGTTTTTGACCCATTTAGAGGCTTAGTTTGCCAGAGTCACCAGATTGAAAAAACAGTTTTCTAGAACTAGTTGCACATTTTGGTTGCGATTTAAATCTTGATAAGCTTGAAGGAGAATTTGTTTTTGCTTGGCGGAAGTGCTAGTTCTGTCAATTGAGCTGGAGATGAATTGCAGAGCTTGTTCGCGATCTTTATATTTTTCACCAAGAGCGATCGCTTGCGCATAATTGATCGGCCAACTTGTCTCTGTATCTTCCTCTACAAAGCCATCTGTTGAATGAATTTTACCTTCCAAAGAAACAGTTAGGCAGCGTGAAGTGATGGTTTCTAGTAATTTTTCCTTTTGACTCACGAGTAGCAAAATGAGGGTATCTCGAGGGCTTTCTTCGATGATTTTCAAAGCGGCATTTTGAGCTGGGTCACCAGCACTGTCGAAGTTACACAAAATAAAAGCTCTTTTGACCCCGCCACTAAAGCCGGCGCTGTACTGGGCTTCAGCCTGGATGTTTCGAACCTCTTCGATGGGAAAATTAGCACATTCTTGGTTGAAAAAAATCAAGTTTTGACTTGAGTTGAAATCTGGTTTTTCTTGCAAGTAGTCTTTGATCAGTTCTTTGACCTGCTCCAGAGATTCTTGGGAGTTGAGTGTTTTTGGTAAAAGTAGAATTTCACTGGTGAAAAATGTTGGCATTTATGCCATCATTATAAAGCATTAGTTATGTTAGCTGCCCAACAAGATCCTCAAGCGACGACTTTTATTCCTACCAATTCTTTTTTGGATGTGCTTTTTTCGAATCAGCAACTCAGCGCTGTTCAGATTGAAGCTTTACGCAGTGAGGCTCTTAGCACTGGCAAATCTTACGAGGAGCTAATTAAGGCTGAAGATCTACTCACTGAAGCAGTGATTAACCAAGCCAAGGCGGAATATAATCATTTGGGTTATATTGATTTAACTCAAGTGGGCATTAATCCAGAGGCTTTGGGCTTGTTAGATGAGTCGATTGCCAAGCGTTATAAAGTTTTACCTTTTGCTATTGATAAAGAGAATAACTTGCTCAAGGTGGCTATGCTAGACCCCTTGAATCTCACGGTGATTGAATTTTTGAAGCAAAAGGCTAACTCCAATGTAGAGGCTTATTACGCCGACACCGAGGTTTTGGAACGCTTGATTGTGGATCGTTATTCGCAAAATCTTTCTACGGAAGTCGATGAAGCTTTAAAAACCACTAGTCAGTTTCAGCGTAGCACCAATCAAGGTGTAGCAATCAACAATTCTGGTCAAATTTTGCGTGATGCTCCTATCAATCGTATTGTTGAAAATATTTTGGATTTTGCCATGAGTTCTCGTGCTTCTGATGTACACATCGAGCCACAAACCAACAACATTAGAGTGCGTTACAGAATTGATGGTATTTTGGTGGAAAAATTGGTTTTACCAAAGAATGTTCATGAGGCCGTAATTTCGAGAATCAAAATCATGTCTAACTTGAAAATTGATGAAAAGCGTTTACCTCAGGATGGTCGTTTTAATTATGTTTCTGCTGGTAAGGAAGTGGATTTGCGTATCTCTACCCTGCCCACAGTCCATGGCGAAAAAATCGTGATGAG
>DITI01000013.1:0-3847 GCA_002422765.1 Candidatus Pacebacteria bacterium UBA6188
AATAGGTGTATCTATCACTGGAGGCACAGGTTCTTCAACAACTGTGGTTGGAGCTTGTACGCCGACTTGGCCGTTTGGATCTGGTTGGTCGCTTTGAACAGGTTGAGTGTTGTCTTGTTGCTGATTGAGTTGCATAAATTTTCCTCCAAAACTCGCCCTAACCAGGGGAGTTGTATAATTTTCACTACTACTAATTTCCTGACCCTCCGCGGCTTCAGGATTGTAATTGATATAGAAATTCTGAATGATTTCTTGGGTGTTGAGTTGTTTGGCAAAAAGACCGAGGCGATTAAATTGCGCAGTCAAGTGATCTCTTCTGGGTTCCAAGAGATTGGTAGCTTTTTCCAAAAGAATGCTTTTTTCTACACTGGTAATGTCAAAAGTAGTTTTGCCGGGCAGAACACCAGCTGGCGTAATGAGACCCATTTCTCCAGGCGAGGCTGGCACGACAATATAAAAGCGTTTTTGTAGAACATTGCGCTCTCTAATTAGTGTGGCGACAAAATCGCGGTATTGTCTAATAAGAATTGCCTTGCGGTCTGAACTGGCTTTTTTGATTTGTTCATCTAGGAGTCTAAGGTATTTAGTGGCATCTTTAGTTTGCGATTGGATGTTGATTTGAATAGGATAATTTAGAGAATTTAGTAGTGAGCCATAAGTAAAAATCACTGCATCCTGCTCTTGCTCTGCCAATAAGCTAAAATTCATGGTGCCAATTTGCAAAATAACAGCGGCCGTGCCGTCTTTCAAAAGAACCATGTCATTGACAATGTCATAGACATCAAGAAATTCTTGAGTGGTAGAACTAATTACCTTGTCGCTCATAAGCTCCAGTCTAGTGTACTAAATTTTAGGGCTTGATTACAAGGGGATTGATCACTTCGCCTTTTAGTTCGATTTTAAGTTCTGGGTATTTCTGCTCGTTTTTTTCTACAATGATGGTATAAACGCCGTCATTTAAAGGCTTGTTGCTACTAAAATTTCCGGTTAAATCGCTTTTCATCAATCTTTGACTTTGGCCGTTTTGATCTACAATTTCTACGATTGCTTGTGGCACCGCTTCGCCGTTTTCATCGACCACGAGGCCAAAAACCTGATTGGCTTGGTGTTCAGCGCTAGCGATAAAAGCCTGAGGTGCGCTAAGACTTCTTACTCTGGTTTTGAGATTAGGTCGCTCTTGTTTTTGAGGTTTGATGTTGAGATCTTTTTGGTCGATTTGGACTTGATCAAAGGTGTTGAGAATCTCACCAATTTTTTGGTTTTCTTCTAAGTCAAATTCGTCTACTTGTTCTTCACCGGGGATACTTTTGAGGTATTCAAAAATTCTTTGTTTTCGCGCAGGGTTAAGATTGACGTTGGGAGCAAAAAAATCTTCTTGTGTACTGCTCACTCGATAATTAAAAAGCTCTGGAATTTTATTGGCTTTTTTCCAGAAAAACTTAGTTGGTCTGTAAATATTTTTGAAAAAGGTTTTAATCCAGTGATCCATAGGTCGTTCTTCAATGGGCACAAAAGCGATTAGGGCGCCACCGCCAACAGTTAAGAAAATTAAGGGCCACTTAATGATGTCCAGTAAGTTAGTTTTAAAAATGATAAAAGCCAAAACCACAGCCACAGCAATTTCAGCAAATTGTTTGAGCGTCATTTGCCCAATGAGATGAAATTTATAGTTGGTGATGTCTTGCGGAATCGGGTGTTGTTTCATTTTTTACTAAACTAAATCTAGTTTAGCAGATTTTACCTACTCTTGGGCAGTTTTAATGGCCGGAGTAATGATGGTTGCCTCAATATTAATGCCTCCAGAATTAGTTAGTTTGGCTTTAAATTTATAAAAAGGGTAGGCGATTCTAAGTTTCTCATCATAGCGATAGTCTATTTCAACTCTGTAGAGATCGGCCTCTTCAATCCAATCTAAATCTATGATTGGGGCGATTTGACTTTGAGCGCTGATTACCGAAGCCTCACCCTTTTTAATATTGTTGACAGCTTGGTCAATGGAGACAGGCCTTAGTTGTCCAACTAACTGGAATTCTTGAAAAAAGTCTTTAAAAGATGCTCTTTTGAGCTCATAAAAATTATCAACTCGACAAAAAAATGGATAATTATTTTTGTTTTGGTAAAAAACTGGATAGCCATCTAACTCATAAGTTAAAGGAATATGTAAATAGGTTGCCTCGTTGGGGGAGACGAAACCTTGTTCGTGAGAATTATTGAGGTAAGTAATAGCATCTTCTCTGGGGACTAGTGGAGCATCAATATTGTATTTGCTATAAAAATTATGACAAACCGAGATGGCTTCAGTTAGAATAATTGGCAGGTCGTTTTCGTTTTGTTCGTGAACTCCATTTAAAACATAGTTTTGGTCATAGTTGTTTTTGGTTAAAGAAAATTTTTCACCCAGCCAGTAGTTGGGAATTTCTGGATCAGCTACCATTTGATATTCGTTAATAAGGACGAGAGCTAGCTGATCAGCTAATCCCGAGCTATTAATCGCACTGTAAATATTAAGCTGTTCTGGCAGAATGACCGGAATGCCAGAAAAGACAACTTTTTTGAAAGAGCTCTGACTGCCATCATAATTTTCAGTAACAAATTGACTGCTGATGATTTTTTCCTCTTGAGGGGTAATCACTCTTAAAACTGCTGCCACTAAGAGAGCGACAACTGTCGTTCCCACCACAAATTGGGTAAATTTTATGTTCTTTAATTGGAGCTTGATTTTTTTATTCATAACAGGTTGTAACATGATCGCCTTCTTTAGCCGGTTTGTTGTTTTGATCAGTCTCTGGAACTAATTGCATAGTGAGGGAAAAGGCTGGTTCAGAACTCCACCAACCACCGCCCGGACCGTTAACGATGCCCCAGTGTAAATGAACACTTTTGGTGCCTCGATTGCTCATTTTGCCAATAGGAAAACCGGCTTCCACAGTCATTGAACCACTAGTTATGGCTGGGTTTGGCTCTTGCATATGAGCATAATCCTCATAAAGAGTCTGTCCCTCGTGTTCAAAAGCAAGAATATAGCGACAACCATATTGGTCGTCATCGCAACCCATAAACTTGAGCTCTCCGTCATAGCGGGCATAGATTTTTGGACCATAGATAGCTGCTCCAGAGCAATTATCACAACCAATATCGAAAGAATCTCCCCATGAGTTTTTTGTATTTCCTGGAGCGCCATGAGTGTAAGGACCAAATGGTAATTGATCAACGTCGCCTGTAGTGGGCCAGCAACCAATGTCTCCGCCACATTTTCCCAAGCAAACCCTAGTGGCAGTACTAACACTGTCGGTGCCAGCTAAGTACGAATTTTGATAGTAAAAGTTGGCTTCAATAGTGTTGACAATAGAAGTGTGATTGTAATCTTCACCTAAGTTATCAAGCGTGTAAGTAAAAGTCAGTTCACTGCCGGCAGGGATTAAAATCACGTCTTCATTGACTGGGGTAGGAGTGGCTTCACCGGTGGGCAGGGGAGTAGGAGTGCTATTGATGGGCGAACCAAACTCTCCTCCTTGTTCAGCAATAATTTTTTTAAAATAATCATAGCTAAGTTCTTTTTTGGAAGGAATGATGGGTGGAGTTCGACCGGCTTCTTCCCAGCCTTTTTTACTTTGTTTAAATTCAATAGTGTCTTTAAGGTCAATAATTTGTAGGGAAAAATCTTCTTTAGGACCGATGGTGATGGTGTATTCGATGGAAATAGGGAAGCTGGGGTTTTCGCATTTGGCGTCGTTTTCTGGACTAGGACAACCACTAATAATCTTAGCTTTTTTTTCAATAAAGGCATATTTAGAAGTTTTTTGATCAAAGTTAATGATCTCCGATTCTGAAGTGGGAAAATCAGTTA
>DITI01000013.1:3897-7594 GCA_002422765.1 Candidatus Pacebacteria bacterium UBA6188
ATTTGACTAGTGAGGGTGGGGGTTGCTTCGGCTAGCTCAGTAGCGCGCACAATCTCTGTAGAAAGCACTTCCTGTTGAGCTCTGGTCAGGTTTTCAGCGCCTAAGATTTCTTTTCCAGCCAGCTTTGTACCGCCAAAAAGTAAGGCTTTTAGTTCTGGGAAATATTTGATAACTGCAAAGGCAACTGGCAATAAAATTAATAAAACTGGGCCAAGAGCTGCGATAACTGAGCCAATTGCAGCCAGCAAAATCAGAGGCCAATTTTTCTTGATAAATTCAATAATTGCCCCCAAGCCTTCGTCTTCCAGTCTTTGCAGGGTGCCAGTGACATCAGCTTTTTTGGTTGCTTCCCACTGGGCCAAAATTGGAGCGGCAGTGCCTCCAGTAGCCGCCGCGATACCGCCTTTAATAGCCCACTTCAAACCTTCTCTAGTGAGTTTATTGTTAGCTAGATCATCGCCGCCAGTGCCGTTTTGACCACCAAAAGCTTGTTGAATAAAACCATCACCTCTTTGATTGAAAGCTCCAGCTTGTAGGTTTTCTCCACCAGAAATCATGTAATAGTCCATAGGACTAATTTGCGGCACAATTAATTCTTGAAATTGGTCGATAGTATATTGTTTAACCTGAAAACCGGGCAAATAATATTCAAAATAAACTTTAAAGGTTTCTTGGAGTTGGTCTGGAGTTTGTTTGGCAAATTCAACTTCTAGCTGTTTAGCGATCAGTTCTTGTTGTTGTTTGATGAAATCAGCCAAAACCTGACTATTTTTAGCCAAATCTGAGCTGGGATTGGCAGTGACGACAGCCAGCTGACGACCGCCAGTGGCTGGATGAACAGTGTAGGCAATAAGCTGATTTCTTTTAACCAGGCTTTCAATGGTTTCGCCTTTAGCCAAAGCTTCTTCAACAGTCATGCTTTCTTGGCCATATTCAGCGCGGATGTCGCGCATCCAGATTGCACGTTTGCGTTTCCAGTAGAAAATGATCAAGTTGCCTAATTCTTCCTGATGTTTTTCAAATTCAGCCGGAGTGAGTTCGTTGCCAAAAATATTTTTGAACTTGTTGAAGTCAAAGCGTTTGGGGTCAGGAATAAAATATTCTGGCGGAACACCTTCTTTGACGTAAGCCTCGACCAAGCGTCGAATATTGTCGACAATGATTTGTTTTCTAGTGACATCGCGACTACCAATCACATCCTCAAGCTTTTGCCAAAAGACATCATCTAAATGATCTTCGCTGTTAACAACATTAAGGGCTGATTCGATATGGCGAGCAAAGTCAGGGTCTTTGCTGGTTGCTTGAATTAAATCCTCGGCTTGCTTAGTGGTAGTAGCGTTGGTTTTTTCGTTTTTAACTCGCTCGCTTAGCTGTTCTGACGTGAGCTCTTGCTCTTGGTTTTTTTTGGCTGTTTGGGCAAAAGCCGTCTGATCTTTGTTCTCAACTAGTTGTTTGACTGCTTGATTGATTAATTTAAGACCCTTAATGTCGATCAGTAAGTTAAGGGCGGTTTGATTGCTGAAGTTAATGCGATCTGAAGAGTTTTTGATTAAATCTTGAAGGCTAAAAGTGCCAGTCAACAAAAGATTTTCAACTTGTAAAAAAGCCCGATCCATCAATTGCTGTCTAACATCTAGTGGTAGTTGGTCGAAAGTAACTTTACTGCCAGCCTGCAAACCCATTGCCTCTAGCGAAGCATCGCTAAAATAGCGATTTAAAGCTTGATTGATGGTAATAATAGAAAGTGATTGGAGATAAAGCTTGCTTTGCGGGTCGAGCTGAGAGATTTTGATAGGTTCGCCAGTGCTGGGTTCTGGCTCTTCTCTGCGACGTCGATCGCGACGATCTCTACGCTCATCAGCTGGTTCTTCTGTGGTGGGAGTATCACCTCCACCAGCGTCATCAACTCCAGCTCCACCTCTTCCGCCACCAGCTGCGGTCGGAACCTTAGCAGTGCTAAACCTTTTCTTTTCTGGTTCTTCTTCCTCTTCGGCTTTTTTTTCTTCTTCTGCCGGTAAAGCTCCGAGATTAGGAGCAAGAATCAAGCGAATGAGCTGAATTCTCTTGAGAATGGTGTCAGAGAGATAATCGTTTTCTATTTTTTTAAGATCTCTGGCGCTGATTTTATTATCGCTGATTGAAATGCCGAGCCAGCGAAAAGTGCTTTCTAAACGATCTAGCTCGGCAGCTTGTTCACTAGAAATTGGAGCTTTGAGGTTGCGATTATCGACCAGAGAAGTGCGGATTTGCTCGACAAAATTAATCAGATCTGAAAGAAATAGAAAGCTGTCTTCAGCTTTGGGGCTGGCAATATCCTGAGCCACTTCTTCAGCAGTGCTAAGTCTAAAACCGTTGCTGAAGTTGAGGCCACCAACAAACCAGTTGCCAGATACTCTTCTGTCAGCTCCACTTAGGATTTTTTCAAAGTTCTCAATCACATAGGCGCTTTTAGTCAGCACCTCAGCGATTGTTTTATAGTCCAAATTTTTAACGCCATTAATGGACTTAAGCTCAATTAGAACTTTATTTTTATCTATTTCATCTTGCATTTGCTATTTTAATTATAGCTGGCGCGAGGGAAGATGGCTAGAAAGAGGTCAAAATAATTGTATAATTGCTTTACTCATGTCAAACAAAAAACTACTTCATATCGTGTGCGATTACAAAGCAGGCGGAATGGAATTTGGCGAAATTGCCACTCAAATTTATAACCACCTAGACAATCCAGAACAAGTTCTTCTGCACCATACTGAAGTTCCTCCTTTAGATGTGGTTGGTTTGGGTTTTGTCACTGCTCAGTATGCCTTAGCGCCATTTCAAGGTGAGCGAGTAATTTATGGCAATGCTGCACCACGTCGCATCCAAGATCAAGCTCAAAAAGACAACTTGGGCGAAGGGATTAAATACGCCTTATTAGACAACGGCGCGCAAGTCATTAATGTTTATTCTGATTATGCTTTTGCTTTTATGAAGAGTCATATCGTGGAATTGCGCGAAGTGGAGTGTCCGGTGGCTGGATCACAATTTCGCTCTAGAGATTTTTTTCCAGAGCGAGTGGCGCGCCTAATGAATGGTGACAAGCGTCATTTGGGTAAAAAACTCGATCCAGCCAAAATCCCAGAAATCCCCTCCAATCAAGTGGCTTGGACTGATGGTTTTGGCAATATCAAAACCACCATGCGAGCGTCCCACCTCAAATCTCTTGGCTTCGAGCCAGGTGAAAAAGTACGCGTAACCCTTAACGGGGTTAGTATGATCGGCATTATTGCCGTCGGTGGATTTGCTGTTGACCGAGGGGTCTTGGCCATTAATCTTGGTTCGTCTGGCTATGATGACCCATTTGTGGAGCTATTTTTGCGAGTTCACTACATGAGCGAGCAGACCGCCGCCGTGCGTTTTGGCTATCCAGTCGGTGGAGCAGAATTTGAAATTTCTCGCCTCTAGCTTTTAGCCTTGGATTTTGTTGTTGTTTTGCATTAAAATATTGGGTAATGAGTGGAGAGTTTTTAAGCCAGAAGATCAAAGATGTTGTTAAGAAGATTAAAGAATCTCCTGACAGTTCTTTTGGTCAAAAACACAAAGATTTTGACGAAAAAATGGCCATATTGAGCAGTATAGACACTGGTCGTAAAGGTGAGAATGTTGCAACAGTCTTGTCTAAAAGTGCAGAATTAAACAATCTTTTTGTCAGAAAAAT
>DITI01000043.1 GCA_002422765.1 Candidatus Pacebacteria bacterium UBA6188
GTTCGAATCTCACCACCTCCGCGGCTGTCAACAATTGCTCCTTCATGAGTTTTCTGTCATAGTAAAACCATGTTTCAAGCTATTTTTGCTAAACATGTCTCCCGCCTACAAAAAATTAACAAAACTAAATTATTAATTTTTTTAGCTGGTGCCATTGTCACCATTCTTTTACTTACTACTACCCTGATTCTATTCTGGCTAAAACAAGAAAAACAAAATCAAAAATTGGCCAATGAAGTTGAACAAAAAACTCAACTCAACCAAAATCTAGAGACTTTAAGTGCAGAATTTACACAGACACAGGCTAGTCTAGCTGCCATCCTTAATGAAGATCAGTTTAAACGCAACGAAAACCTTCAAGCAGAAATTAAAAGCATTGAACAAGTCTTCACTAACTCAGTTAAAAGTTATGAAAATTTACTCGACCTTGGCAATAGCATTTCTTCTCAACAGAATCTCTATGGTGAATTTAGTCAGATTCTTAGTTTGTTGTCTCAACGCAACTACAGTAGTGCCAGCGCTAAACTAGCAATTCTAGACACAGAGATTGCCAAAAAACAAAGCGCTGTCGCCCCTCCCATTCCAGCCAATGTCTCCGCCATTCAAGAAGCACCCAGTAGCGGTTATCGTCGTCAAAGCGTGAGCACTGAATTTGGAACTTATTTGGTAGATGTGATTGCAGCTGATCTAAACTCCACTCGTGTTCAAGTTGAAACTGCTTCGACAGGTGATTGTGCTAACGACTGTCCGGTAGATAACCTCGCCAGTTTTGTGGCTAAAAGTGGTGGTTTTGCTGGCATTAATGGACCTTATTTTTGTCCAGCTGAATATCCTAGCTGCGCTGGTAAAACCAATAGCTTTGATACGCTCCTCATGAATAAAAACAAAGTTTATTTTAATTCAGCCAATAATGTTTACAGCGTGGTTCCTGCAGTGATCTTCTCTGGAAATTCAGCTCGTTTTGTTTCCCATTCCTCAGAATGGGGACGTGACACTAACGTAGATGCCGTTATTGCTGCTCAGCCACTCTTACTCATGAACGGTGAAGTTAAGTTTACTGGCGACGGCGATCCAAAAAAAGGCAGTGTTGGCTCACGCAGTTTCATTGCCAGTAAAGACAATACTGTTTACATTGGTGTGGTTCGTGGTGCAACTGTGGCTGAAGTTGCCTATGTGCTACAGGCCATGGGCCTACAAAATGCTCTTAATCTGGATAGCGGCGGCTCAACTGCTTTACATGCCGATGGTCGCTACTTAGCTGGACCAGGTAGAAATACTCCTTTTGGGATCATCCTTGTGAGAAAGTAAATCATTCTTTAAAATAACCTCATGCGCACCTTGCTACGCAAATATTTATTAGTTGTTGCTATTGCTGGTTTTGTTTTACTTTTAGCCGAATCTTTTTTCTACGAAGGCTTTCTATTGCGCTACTTTAGCATCACCACAAGCCAAGTCTTTTGGTTCACTCTAGCTTTTATTGCCCTAGTGCGCTTGCTGACGGGAGTCAGTCTCCCAATTAAAGCTTTTTCTCTACTTTATAGTTTTGTAATACCAGCTTTATCACTTTTGACAGTTTTTCTCAATATTGCACCCGATCTGTTCTATCAAAATTTTTCCTTTCAATACTTTCATTTACACCCTCTACCAATGCAAGTTGTTTCTACTTTTGGTTTGGTGCTATTAGCAATCAACCTACAACCTCAGGTTTTGCGTCGCCATTCACGTTGGTCTTTTTTTGTCACTTGGATCATGCTCCTTAGTCACTTGTTATTTTTTAAGTGGAAATATGTCGGCACTTGGTTTTGGAAAATGAGGGTTGAGGACGGACCATTTGAGTATTTAACTGCCCTAAGTTTTTTCTTGATCGGAGCTTTAGCAGTACAAACTATCAAAAAATTACACCAATTAAATTTTAAACCACCTCAAATAAAAAAATACCTTTTAATCGCTTTTTTCTGCATGGTTGCTTTAGGTGGATTTGTAGTCGCTGGAGAAGAAATCTCCTGGGGACAACGCTTGCTCGGCTTAAACACGCCAGAGGAGTGGGCGGCAGTTAACACTCAAGATGAGCTAACTCTACACAATCATCATCAAATTTTACATTATGTTTACCATGCTTATTTACTTTTATCTGCTTATTGCACTTTTGCTTGGTTGCTGGCGTTTGGTCTCCAGCGTATATTTGGCAGACAACACTTTTATCAACAACTCTCTCCTTGGCTGGAGCTCTTCATCCCTAGCTGGCACCTGATGCCACTTTTTATACCCACTCTAATCTATACTGTTGGTCGCTTCACTGTTGGTTGGACTTACTATGGCTTAGGAGCTTGGGAAGAAACCACCGAAATGCTTCTGAGTTTTGGTTTGGTCTTTTATATGCTAGATGTGAAAAACAAACTGCAAAAAATTGTGAGACCTTGGCTTAAAGCCACTTCTTAAAAAACTCAATTGTCCTAAACATTGCTTGGCTGAAACTCGAACCGGTTAAATTGTGTCCTCCACTGCGATATTCGTGAAACTCATGATCTACTCCAGCCTGCTCTAGTAAAGTCGCTAAACCACGACTGTAATCGACGCTAACTACGCTATCGTTCACTGCGTGATGTAACTGAATCGCTCCTTTCAAATCAGTTAAATAATTAGTCGCTACCACCTGTTGCCAGAATTCACTCTCAGTACTAAATTCGCCATGAGTAGTGAAAAGCAAACGACGCTGTTCTTGACGATTGCTTAATACTCCAGATGGTCGATAAGAACCATCATTCAAGCCCAACTCTCGCCAATCTTCATAATTAAAAACTGCCCCTGCCCAAATCACTGCTGCTTTAATTTCTGGTCGACTGACCAAACTTCGCAAAACCACATTGCCTGCCATGCTGTGACCCCACAAACCAATACGCCTTGCATCAACAAAATCTGTCCCCTCTAAAGCCGCGCGAGCATTNNTCCTCCTGCCTCACCCTCAGAGTTACCATGACCACGCAAGTCAATTTTAAAAACTACAAAACCGCTACTCGCCAAGGAATTGACATAATCAACATACTTTTCCCTAGTTCTATACTCAGTAGGCGGAATATAACCATGTATAAAAATAATTGCTGGCCAACCTCCAGTTGGCGCATCACCAACAGGCTTAGTCAATAAAGCCTCAATTCGCAGTCCATCTGAATCATAGCTAGTTAAATAAGAAATAAAATTATTATTACGACTCACCTCTTGAAGATTTCCCAACTGACTTTGATAAGTACGCTTGCGCAGATAGGGAATAGTCAACTCTTGAAAGGGGAGAGCTAAACTTTCATCAATGACAGGGGCACTTAAACTTTTCTCATCCGCTTGGTAAACTTGCCAATTTTTTTTATCAACAAAATTAAGGTAAATTAAAAACAATGAAATGACAGTTAAAATAAAAAAGAAAAGTTTTTTCATTCATCTCCCTTTTTAATCTGTTGGTAAAAGACGGAAAATATGATCATCACCACTACGAGCTTTACCTCGCCCATCTCGATTGCTGGTGGTGAAATAAACAAATCC
>DITI01000007.1 GCA_002422765.1 Candidatus Pacebacteria bacterium UBA6188
CGATGGTGAAGGTTTTTCCCGAACCAGTTACTCCCAGTAAAACTTGATCTTTTACTTGTTTTTTTAAACCATCAACCAAAGCATCAATAGCTTGAGGCTGATCACCAGTTGGTTGGTAGCTGGAATGAAGTTTAAATGGCATTTTTAGTTGACTCTCCATTATATACCAAGTCTGGACTTTTTACCTAGCTGTCCCTATAATTACAACTTGTTTTGTCAAAGAAAAGTGCTGGTAGCTCAGTTGGATAGAGCAACTGNNTGGGTTCGAGTCCCACCCAGCATACTTGTTTATTGATGAAAATTTAAAATAATATGGTGGCCATAGCTCAGTTGGTTAGAGCGCTGCTCTGTGAAAGCAGAGGTCGCGAGTTCGAATCTCGTTGGCCACCCATTGATTTGCAAACCCAAACTAATCAAATTTAAGGCTCAAGTAATTGGCTTTAAATTCAACTGCTCTCTTTACTTTTACCTGTAACTTTTTTTCTTGAACAGGAATAATTTCCTGAGACAAAAGCTTGAGTTCTAGGGAATCAAAGATTGAAGAATCAACGCTTTCATCAAGTTTTCTGGCAAATAAAGCTGGACTTTTGATTAAAAAAGTTAAGTCTTTGTAAGTGAGAGTTTTTGGACGTAACTTGATTTCACCACTAGCGATTAGCGAGTTGGTGGTGTTTAGATCAAATTTTTTGGAAAGAAGTTTGGGTCCAAGATCTGGCACCCAAATGATGGCTCGTTTATCATCGTTTACTAATTTGCCCAAATAACCAGCATTCATCAGGACGGTTTGAAAGAAACTTTCATCAGGGATGAGGGTGTTTTTATAAAAACTCTTAAACTTTTTTACTTTAGGACTTGTGCAAAGAAATTCACAACAATCTCTAGTTAAAATTTTCCATTGTCCTCCAATATAAGGTTTGGTGGCAGCTAAAAATCCTCTTTTGACTGGTGTGCCCACGAAACCACTTTCTGTTTCTAGAAAATAATTATCAATGCGATTCAAGGTGTTTGGTCGATCTTTTTTTTGATCAGCAATCTTGATGAAATTACTTTGATTATTCTTTTTTAAGAAAGCTGCAATCTTGGCTTGGGAGGCAAGGGGAAAATCTTGACCACTTAAATTGACAAAAAATTGCCATTTTTTATCTATTCTGAGAAGTTCTTTCATGGCATTCAATTCCACGTCAACCATGCTGTAACCACCCCAAACCACGTTTTGGCTTTTTAAAATCTTGACATTGGCAAAATCAGCCAAAAAAGAGCTGATGTTTTGAGAAAACTTTTTTGTTGATTTTTTATCAACGTGAACCAAATAATAGTTTTTTTGGCTATAAATAGCCTTGAAAAGACGCTTGAATTGTTCAGGATATCGATGAACGAGAATAAAATATGCAATCATAAAAATAACCTTTAACAGGGATTAACCAACACACTTCTTTTTGTAGTTAGAGAAATCTGGTGAGATGAACTAAGAGTTTCAGTATACTCCTTCTCAGGAGATATAGATATAGCTTCGCCTTTACAATCTTTTTTCATTTCTAGTATGATAAAAGCATGTCGCAATTACCTGAGCCTATTGTTTCTGGTGCAAGTAAGGCAAATCTTGCTCAAGATCAAGTAGTGCCAGAGCCTGTAGGCTTACCTTCGCCAAAGAAAGAAATTGAACAGAAAAAATTTAAAATTGCGGCTATTGTTCTTGGTGTTTTAATTTTGGGAGTTGCTCTCACTCTATTTTTTGTTAGATCTAGTCAAGATGTTAGGAAATCAGCTGGTTCCTGTACTGAGCAATGTCCTGGTAACGACGGAGTGTTGCGCAACTGTACTCCTCCAGAAGCAGATGGTTCTTCTGCTGATAGCATGTGTGCTTGGGCTGGCAGAATTGAATTTTGTGGTGGTAGACAATACTGTTGTCCTAGCCCTGGTGGTACTTGGACTACCAACATGACGGCTTGTGCCACACCAACACCAACCCTCACTGCAACGCCATCCGCTACTCTTACTCCATCTGTTACTGCCACACCCTCAGCCACTTTAACACCTTCTATTAGTCCGAGTTTAACGGCTACACCTTCTACTACCACCAGTCCAACCAGAGTGCCATCTCCTCCTTCGACAACGACTCCAACTGCCACACCAACTCCTACGAAAACACCTACTCCCACGCCAACTGGAGTGAATGCTACCAATACTCCAGCTCCGACTGCCACGCCAGCTCCGCCTACTCCAACACCAACTGCTTCTGTAAACAGTTTGCCAAATGCTGGTTCAATAGAAACCACTTTCTTGTTGCTGATTGCCGCCTTTTTCTCAGTGAGTTTAGGCTTGGCTTTGAAATATAAAAATTAATTGCTTTTACCAAAGATAGTTTCAGCTTTGACGGCTCGGTCTATAACTGATCCAGGGAGAGCTTTGGCATTTTCACCAAGACTAATGCCTGGCAAAATTGAGCAATTAACTCCTAGAAAAACACCTCGAGCCATAATGGCTCCAAGCTTACCCTTATTGGTTTCAAGTAAAAAATCACTTTGCGAAGCCTTGTTTGGCAGACGCATTTTAACGGCTTGACCGTCAAAACGTAGATTGGCCGTGCAGGTGCCATAACTAGGATTAACTTGAGCTTCTAAGACGCTGTCACCGATAAAATTGTGATGTAGACTGCAAGAAGGACCGACATAGCTAC
>DITI01000008.1 GCA_002422765.1 Candidatus Pacebacteria bacterium UBA6188
GCTGTCTAGTTTTGACATAATCCAAGAGACGATAAACAACTGGTGGGACAGTAAAAATCACTGTCACTTTTTGCTCCACTAAGTTTCGAAAAATCTTTTCTTCATCACCATCCAAAGGAATGTAGGATGCCCCAAGAGCCAAAAAAGCTTGAGCCAAAGGTAAGGTGTGATTTTGCGAAAAAGCCACCACACTGCAAAGGTCAGTTTTCTTGACACCCAAAAGTTCAAATTTACGTTTTTCCAAGGCAATGTAGTTTTGGTAATCAGTGGCTGATAAAGGAAGAATCGCTTCATGACCATCCAAATCAACCAGAGCTTTGAAAATATAAGCATTATTTCCAAATTTTAAAGGCTTTTGCTTGCTTAGTTGAAAATACAGCTCCTTGTTGAGCAGGGGAAATTTTTGTAAATCTCGACTGGAATTGATTGCATGTGGAGCATTATTTTTAATATAAAAATCTCTAAAAGCTGGAGTTTTCCAAGCATTGGCAACAATACTTTTGAGTTTATTTAACTGCATGGAAAATTTTTTCAAGCTCCTTAAAATCTACCTGCTGAAAACTGTCAGTTTTCGCCTGCTTAGGATTGGGGTGAGCCTCAATCATTAAACCATCAAAACCAGCTGCTTTTACAGCCATAGACATTGGATAAATCAAATCAGTGCGACCAGCTGCATGACTCACATCAACTATAACTCGATAGGGAGACTGCAACTTTGCTAAATAAGCAGTTTGTAAATCCAAAATATTTCTGGTGTCTGGCGAATAACCTCGAATACCTCGTTCACAAAGAATGATGTTCTGATTGTATTTAGCCACATAGCCAGCACTACCCAACCATTCTTGAAGGGAAGATGACATGGAACGTTTTAAAATCACTGGGGCCTGACTCTTGGCAGTAGCTTGACCAACTTCTTCCAAGAGAGCAAAATTCTGAGCATTTCTAGAACCAATCCATAAATAATCAATGCCGCTTTTGATCGCCAAATCCAGAGTTCTTTGATCTCTGACTTCAGTTGCTGTCAAAATTCCAGTTGTTTTTTTGGCCTCATCCAACCAATCTAGGGCCACATCTCCAGCTCCCTGCCAATCTTGAGAGTTAGTTCTGGGTTTCCAAACGCCAGCTCGCAAAATAGGCACTCCAATTTTGCTAAGAGACTCAGCAGAAGTGAGAATTTGTTCTCGACTTTCGGCTGCACAAGGACCAGCGATAAAAATCCAAGATTTAGAAGGCATATTTTTGCATTTCTGACAAAGAAAGTTGACCTGACGCTATCTTATTATTGAACACTGCATAAGTCAAAAAAGAACCCAAATAAGGGAAAAGCACTCTCGACGGTTTACCTAGCTCACCCATACCAACAACAATTAATTGTTTTGGCACCGAATGATCCACTAAAAGTTTGGCTAAAATTTTTAAGTCAGCTGGTTGATTGATGTAGGTAGCAATTTTAATCAAATNNTTTGCAATTGAACGAGATCGGGTGTTGTTGAAAAATTATGATAACTGAGGATCAACTTTGAATTCTTTCTTTCCAACTGATTAAGTAAAGGTGAATTCAATTCGAGATCTAAATACTCATAAGCAGCAGCATCAGCCTGCTTTAGAAATTGCAATTTTTCTACTTGAGAACCACCGAATTGACCACCATTTTCTTGATCTCTGAGAGTAAAAATTGTCGGCAGTTTAAGGATTTTTTTAAGCGACTCAATTAATTGCTTGTTTAAGTTAGTCAAAAAATCCGCTCGTAATTCAAAAAAAACAGAATCTTTTTCTACCTTGGCTAAAAGTGCCTTTGTTTGTTCCAAATCTGGCTCAGCCAAGATAGTGCAAATGGGCAATTTAGACAACATTTTTATCTTCCAACATAAATTCATTAACAATGGCTTCCACCACTGCCTCAGGAACCAGCTGATCAAAAACTGCCTGACCAATTGTTTGAGGCAAAGACCAGTAGATATTTTTACCTTTTTTCTTTTTATCAAATTGAAGCAAGGTTAATAAATCTGCGGTTTGTATTTTTTTATCTAAATCAAAAACATAATTGTGTTTAATTACTTGCTCAATCTTTAAACAATCAGCTTGCTTTAACAAGCCAATTTCAACTGCCAAGCGACTTTCCAAAAGCATGCCTAAAGCGACAGCCTCGCCATGAGTGAGAGATTGTTTGGTCTTTAAAGAAAGCGCTTCAAAAGCATGACCCAGAGTATGACCAAAATTTAAAAGCTTACGCTGGTTTTTTTCTAAGAAATCCTGCTCAATGGCTTTCATTTTTAGAAAGCATGATTTATCAATAATTTCTGTCAATTCTCTTAAAGAAAATGATAAAAATGACTTACTGGCCAACAAATTAAAAAGTTTTTGATCAAAGATAATGGCGTGTTTCAAAATCTCAGCAAAACCAGACAAGATTTCTCTCTTTGCTAAAGACTGAGTAAAAATTGGATCAATAATCGTTAATTTGGGATTAATAAACAAACCAATTCCATTTTTAATTTTGCCAAAATTGATAGCTGTCTTACCACCTAAAGACGCATCAACCTGAGCCAAGAGACTGGTAGGTACATTGATAAAATCAATGCCACGCATGAAGGTGGCGGCGGCAAAGCCGCCTAGATCAGAAATCATGCCGCCGCCAAAATTAAGCAGCAAAGAGTGTCGATCAAAACCAAAACTAAATAATTTTTGCCATACTTCTTGCACCTGTTCTAAATTTTTAAATTCTTCTCCATCTGCCAGTTCAATGATTTGCAAAGCAAAACCAGCCTGGGCAAAGAAGCTTTTAATTTCAAACTCATAAATTTTGGCCAAAGATACATTGGTTAACAAAGCAAGTTGAGAATAAGCTTTAAAATCAAAAAGCTTAGATAAATTTGCAAAAGAACCTATTTCACAATGAAGTTTTTGCATATTGCTTATAAATATCTAAGTTTGCCAGATTTATAACCTAATCTTTGAGTTTCGTCCAAAACTTTAATTTTTACTTTGACTGGGTGAGGAGACATTATTAGTTTAGAAATTTTTTTGGCCAACTTTACTTCTAAGATTTTAATTTTTTCTTTAGCGCCTGTCCAAGAAGTCCCCTCTTTAGCGTACAAGCTAAGAGATAAAACAATTATTCCTTTGTTGCTTTTTTCTTGGTACTGAAATTCCTTGTGAAAGTATTTGCTTAAATCTAGAATGGCAAAGACATTTTGCATGTCTTCAATAGAAATTTGTCTAGATAAATTGCGACCATAAATCACCAATAAGCGCTGATTTTTTGGATAGGTGTAATCGATTTGATGATGGTCTAAAATTTGTTGGATAGTTTTTGATTCCAAAATAAAACCACGATCGTGCAAGTTATATCTAACAAGAGGCACTGCCTGATCAGCAGTCACTACAATTTCTCCATCAACTATTTCCACATATTTTTTATCAAAATTAACCTCAACTAAGGTTGGCAAGTTAAAAGTTTTAAAAAGATCAAAACGCAAATCTTCATTGTCTAAACAATAATTAATTAGTTGATTGATCTCTCTAGACTCAAAACCAATCATCCCCGCCTCAGTACTACCGTAAAAAGAAACAATATCACTTGAATTACCACCAATTTTTTTGGCCATCTCTTTGCGCCAAAGTGGGCTTACACTCTCTCCAGCAAAAACTATTTTAAGCTGCCATTTCTCTGGGTGAAGATTCTTTTCTGAAGCTAAATCAATAAAGTCTCCAATAATTGGTGGGTAACCAATTACTATAATTTGCTCATAATGATGATGAAGTTTGTTTAGTAAAAAGACAGTTTGTTCAGCATCACCATTAGGTGCAATAACACTGATTTGACCATGCAAGCTACCTTCCCAAGAAGATTTGAGGTGCATCATGCCTGCCTGAGTAGTACCCAAACCAAAGGCGATCACTACTAGGGTCTTTTTTTGAGTAAAAGCAAAGTGTTCGTTTAAAAATTTGGTGTGAGGTGGCTCTAAACCACGGTCGTATTCATAATCTCTAGGCCAAATAGTGGGTTCTGCCGTAGAACCAGAACTAGTACAAATCATGTAAAAATCAGCCAAGCTTTTATCTTGATGAATTCTCTCTTCTATGGGGTATTTTTGAGTGTAATTATCTTTGTCGCAAAGTGGCAATTCTTCAAAAGCGACTTGTTTTAAATTAACTTTATTGGTTTTTAAATGTTTGCCATAAGCTGAACATTTTTGAGCAGATTGAAGAGCCAAAGCTTGCACCTGAGAGAAGTTTGACTTTGCTGATGATTTTTTTATTTTTTGCACTCTATTCCTTTTTAAAAATTTCCAATCTCAAAGAATTTTCGCCAAAATTCTTTTGAAAATAAGTTGTGCTAGATTTTTCATGTTGATTGTTGCCAGACAAAACTTCATCAAAACCAGCTTTAATTAGAATCGCAATAAAATTAGAGAAGTCCTTTTCTTCTAGGCTAAGGGCAAAATGTCTAAGTTCAAGATTTTCTCGCTCAATTATTTCTTTAGCAAGAATGGGGCTTACTATAAAAAGCTCTATTTCTTTTTGACCGACTGCGACGATTTTAATAATCTCGACTGAAACTTGCTTATTATATTTTTGACTCAAGTAATCTTGAATGATCATGCTTGGAAAACGACTGCTGATTGAATAGCCATGCTCGATAAACAATTGCTCATAAACAATCCAAGCTGACTTTGGCAAAAGTCGAGCATAATGCACTGGCCTGAGAGTTTTCGGCCAATCAGGCAACAATTCATCCAAAAAATCATCAAATTGCTGAAAAAAATAATTTGCTCTAGAGAAGTCGCTCAAATAGCTATCTTCCCCCAACATGTCTAATTTGACCAACAAAAAATCATTTCCCTTTTTCACTAGAGGTTTATCCTATCACAAATCATCGTCCTGATATAGTAAAATCTATTCACAAACACTATGCTGATTAACCGTAAAAATATTTTAAATTTTCTTGATTTTGTAAAATGGTTTGGTTTGAGAAAGGTTTATTATCGCTTCCAAGCTCAAAAGCTTAAACAAAATCTAATTAACAAGGACTTTGCGAGGCTTGCAATTGATTATTACGACGGCAACCAAGGACAAAACACTGATTTAAAAACCAATAATTTGGGTTTCGGCTTACTTCACTACGCTTTAGTCCGCAATCTAAAACCAAAAAATGTGTTGGTAGTTGGTTCACTTAAGGGTTACGTGCCAGCTTTAATCGCTGCTGCTTGTCGAGACAATCATTTTGGGCAAGTTGATTTTGTGGATGCAGCTTTTGATGAGGAAAATAATGGTAAAAATTGGCAAGGCATTGGATTTTGGAAAAAAACCAACCCTCAAGCTCATTTTGCTAAAATTGGCGTAGACAAATACCTTACTTTACACATTATGACCACTCAAGAATTCTCCAAAAAACATCCCCACAAAAAATATCAATATATCTACATCGATGGCGACCATTCTTATGAAGGAGTTAAACTCGATTACAAGCTCTTTTATCCAAAGCTAGAGAAAAATGGCTTAATGAGTTTTCACGACATTGTGGCTACTGGCCAGCTAACCGGCGGAGATTATGGGGTGCAAAAATTTTGGCAAGAAATAAAAAGTCAGACCAAAATTACCTTCCCTTTCCCAAAAAACTCTGGCCTAGGCATTTTGCAGAAAAGATAAGATGTTTGATCAATTACTAAAACTTTCCGCAGCTCCTAAAAAAAATCTAAGTTTATTGGAAAATATAATCATCCTCCTATCACTTAGAAAAAAACTCAGTGCGGAAAGCAAACAAATAGACTTGCAACAACCTTTAGCAAAAAAGGCTAGTTTCTATGCTGATTTAAGCACTAAATTTTTATCTTCATTCATGCCCAACAATTTGGGAAATTGGACCAAATATTCACCACATTCCATCAGCACTCAACTAGAAAAACAAACAATTGAAATCATTAAAAGTTACTATCAAGCTGACAAGAATATTAATGGCTATCTTTCATCCGGATCGACTGAGGGTAATATTTATGCCACTTGGCTTGGTAGAAATTTTTTACGTCAAAAACTAAAAAGTGAAAACAAAAAAATTTGCTTACTCAAAAGTAGTTTGGCTCACTACTCCGTAGATAAAGCAGCAGATTTAACTGATGTTGAAGTTAAAGAACTAGCAATCAATCAAAAAGAATGGAACATTGACCTAAATTATCTGGAAAATGCTTTAGAGTTAAACTATCAAAATAATTACAGAGGGTTTTTATTGCCAATCACTCTTGGTTATACAGTCACTGGAACAGAAGATAATCTGGAAAAAATTTGTCAAACAATTAAAAATTTCAAAAAGAAACACCCTGAAACATTTTTCTTTGTCTGGTTGGACGCAGCTTTTAACGGCATAAGCAAAAACTTTACCCAAAAAAAATTCAAGCCATTTGAAAATAAATACATTCAATTAATTACCACCGATTTCCACAAGCTTCTTAGAAACCCCTATAGTTCTGGGCTCATCCTATACAGAAAAGGCTTAGATCAATATATCTCTAGAAAAATTCCATACATAGAAAACATGCTAGACACAACCTTGCTTGGATCTAGATCTGGAATTTTGGCAATAACAAGCTGGTTTAATTTAATCAATTTAAATAAAAATAAATTAGAAAAATTATTTTTAAAAGCTCGTCTGGAGAAGGAGAGCTTTATTAAAGAAATAATAAAGAAAAAAGAAATAAAAGTAGAAGTGATCAGCAATCCTTACTCCGTTCAAGCTTGCCTAGTTCATGAAAATAAGAAATCAGCCAGGATTGCTAAAGAAAAATTTAAACTCAACTCTTTTGAATACCAAATTTTGTTCCCTAACGGAAAAAAGAGGCTGCAGCTGAGCAAGCTATTTTTTTTACCAAAATTTTAATTTTGATAAGTGAAATTTTATATAACCCAAAATCTTTTCTTTGAGAGAAGACCAATAAATTGTCTTGTCTTCAATGCCAACACTTGCAAAACCTTCGCGACGATTTACACAGGTAGCGCAACGGTCACCGCATTGAAAAATACCGTCTCCGTAACAAGACCAAGTTTTTTCTAGAGGAACACCTAGTTTAGCTCCTAAAGCAATAGTGCCTCCTTTTTCTAAAAGCACACCAGTTTCTCTTTCCAAAAAAACAGAAGAGAAATTCCAACTGTAATCAGCCGTAGCAGTACAGATTGCAAACAAGGTGCTACGCAGTGCCGTAAAAGATTGGCTAGAAACTTCAGACCCATCAGTAAAATTAGCACCAACAAATATATTTTTTATTTCTATGTTATTAACAAACTTAAGATAATTAGAATAAACAACCCCATAAAAAGGCATTAAATAGGGGCTAACACCCCTAGTTCTAACTAAAACCACGTTGGAATCATCATTCGCCAGCCATTTATTTTGCTGAAAATTATGTAGGATTTCCTGATCTGAAACAAAATTGGGGTTAATAGTATCACTAAATTCTTTAGCGATAGTGTTTACAGTCAGATGAAATGGTTCGACATAATTATCTGGATATTTTTTGGCAAAATATTTCTCTAAAGATTTGACAGCAGCTCTTTCTCTTTTGGCCCTTCTTTTTGAACCTCGATCAATAATAACGGGATAAACCTTATAATTATAGAGTTCGATTAAAGTTGCCCATGCCACTGTCGAGTCAATTCCTCCTGAAAAAAGCAAAATAACCGACTCTTTGGCTTTAGGTTGCTTAAACACATAGCCTCTTCTTTGTAAAAAGAAATCATCAACTGCATTAATTGCTTCCAAATCTTCAGTAGCACGATTTTTTAAATAAGCATCAAATTTTTTTCTTGACCAAGAGCGCATGATTTTATTTTTCATAAAAGCAAGTCATCTTAAACAAAAAACATCAACAATTCAAGCAACCGCAGTTGACAAGCTCGAAAAAATATCGCTATACTAAATGAAGTTGCTAAAAACTTAATTTTGGCCAAAAGGAAAAATATGAAAAAACAAGCTAAAAAATATAGCAAACCAGAGCTCAAAAAAAGTAAAATCAAGATCAACTTTGCTTTTGCCGTTGCTAAATAATAAAAAAATAAGCAATGTTTTTTTCTTTGCCTTTCGCTGATCATCTTTTTTCTCGCTCTAAAGTTAGTTTTAACCAAAAAGATGACTCTTTTTTGGTTCTAACTCCTGATCGTAAACACGTCTTAGAACTAAAGGATGTTGCTTTTTCTATTTGGAAAAACCTAGCCAAACCCATCTCTTTTGAAGATTTACTCAAAAAACTAAAAAAAGAATATGATGTCTCTGAAGAAGAACTAGAAAAAGATCTCAAAGATTGGCTCAAACAAGCCCTCAAAGAGAAAATAATCGAAAAAAGTTCAAAAACCTAAAACTCGACCCAAAAAGCTTCTCTCTTCCACATGACCCACATCAGCAACCAGATTATTATCACCCTTGGTGACAATTTTGCCCTTTTCTAGTTTATAAAAACGATGAACAACGACGTTTTGCAAATCCTCGCTCCAAAAAGCAATCACCTCTCCTTTTTTAAGATCGGCAAAATCAGCTCTCTCCACTTCAATCTCATCCCCTTTCAAAATTAAAGGCTCCATACTGCCACTACTGGCGGTAGCGATAAATTTTTCACCAATTGGCAAATTTTTGAGAAAATCAAATAATAAATTAGCGTTTTGATTGCTAGGTGTTTTTTCTAACTGCAAGCTAGCACGGTTCTTTTTGTATTCAAGCAAAACCTCTTGCCCTCCATCCATCATGATCTGTCCACGCTCTAACCAAACAAAGCGCTGACAAAGTCTCTTGAGTAAAGGCAACATGTGACTAGACAGAATAATAGTTTTACCTTGAGCAAAAATTTCTTCCACACTGTCGTAAGCCTTTTTCTGAAAATCTTGGTCACCAACAATAATACCCTCATCAAGAATTAAAATATCAGGTTCAGCATGAATGGCGATAGCAAAACCAAGTCTCAGAACCATGCCTGAAGAATAGGTGTAGATTGCTTGATCAATAAATTCTGCCAAACCAGCAAAATCAATGATTTCTTGTTCTAAGCTCTTGACTTCTCTTGGTCTGAGACCAAGCAAAACAGCATTGAGATAAATATTTTCTCGACCAGAAAATTCCTGATGAAAGCCGGCCGTAATATCAATTAGGGAAACCACTTTACCAAAAGTCTGCACTTCACCACTACTAGACTCAGCAATGCCAGCAATTAATTTAAGTAAAGTGGTTTTGCCAGCGCCATTGTCACCTAAAATGGCAACTTTTTCACCCTTTTTGATCTTTAGGTTAAGATTTTGTAAAGCAAAAAAAGGTTTTTTATCAAAAGAATTGCGCAAAAAATAGCGCTTACTCACTCTCTTTAATAAAACAGCTGTTTTAGAACCAGTCATCGAAATTTTTACTTTCTTTTCTAAAAATTTGCAAAGCTACTAATAGATAAGGCACGGATAAAAAGGCAAATATAGTAGAAGCCAGCAAATTCAAATCACCACCAAGGAAGAGATAGCGAAAAACTTCAATAAAACTCACCAAGGGATTGAAATAAAGAATTTGCCTAAAAGCTTCTGGCAACATGCTGAGACTATAAACAATCGGCACGCCATAAAAAAGCAGTTGGACGCCAAGTTGCACCACAAAATTTAAATCTCTCACTCTGACATAAATAGCAGACACAATCAAACAAGTAGCCAAAACAAATAATAAGAAAAGGCCAAAAAAGAAAGCTGATAGAAACAGTCTAGAGACAAAAAACCACAAAGCACTCAGTAAGCTACCTTGCAAAAAGGTTAGAAAAACCAAAAAAACTCCACTCGCCACTAAAGTGTGAAATAAATTGGCCAAAACAGCCGCAATCACCAAAATTTCTCTGGGAAAAGCTGCTTTTTGAATCAAAGCTCTCTCCTGTACCAAGAGAGGTGTGGTCCTAAGTAAAGAATTGGCAAAAAAGCCCCATGGCAAAAGCCCGGCAAATAAAAACAAGAAGTAATTTTCAATTCGCATCGGCACAAAAAACTGAAAAACCAAGCCAATGATCAGCATTTGCAATAAAGGATTAAGAATCACCCACAATAAACCCAAAAAGGTTCTTTTGTAGCGCAATTTAATCTCTTTTTTGGTCAACAGATAAATAAAATCCAAATAGTAGCTCCAAGCAAAAGACTCAGTCATTCTCGAAAAGGAGAATATCACAACCCATTACCCTCTTGCAAAGATAAATAAAAATATCTATCCTTAATACAAGGCCTATTTTATTTGTGTTTTTGTCATGAACAATCCTCGAGACTACTTACCAGCTAAATATAAAAGAAACACGCCAATTGGTGACGATTTCCAGAACGATCCCCCAAAAGACTCTAAAAATTCCAACTCCACTAGTGATCTAGACAACTCACCATGGAGTGATTTAGCCAAGGAGCCACAAGTTCCTTCTTACCGCAGTAGCGTTGCAGAGGAAGTTGAAAGTAATGAAAAATCAGTTGACTTGACCAGCGATCTTCCAAATTTAGATACGAAGCCAGAAGATTCACTTAATCCAACTTTTCCCAAGGTCAAAAGTAAAGCCAATAATAAAAAGTTAGCCGGCCTCTTGGTCTTGTTCTTCTTGGTAGTCGGTGTTTTTTCCAGTTATTTACTCACTCAACAAAGTCAAGACAATCGACAGCAAGCTCACAATGGAATGATGGCTCCAGCCCCTCCAGGTGGTTGTGGTTCTGTTGCTGGCACTCATAAGGAAACTATTGGTGGCGTTGATTATTGTGTACCAAACTTACCAGAAGATGCTCCCTTAGTTCAAACTCAAGGTCGCTTTGGCTGGTGTTGGGATGTAGGCGCTGGTGGCGGCGTCCAAGGTGGTCACTCCTGTTCCGCTGACGAATGGAAAGATCCCACCAAGACTATTGCCGGCACTTATGTGTGGCCACCAGGATGTGTAGGAGATGCATGTAAACGTTATGTTATTAACATTCCCAGCACTCTAGAAGCTGCTGTCAACTATGCAACTCAATTACCTCAAATCAGAGATGTGCTCTATCAAGCTAGTGGCAACCAACTAGAAATTGCTCCTTTTTTCACTTGTGCTAGCGCTGGCAGTAGTGGCACTGGCAGTGCTGATGGCTATAATTCAGTCAACTGTGACACCGATCCTCGCTGTGGAGCAGTGGAAACAGTGACTGTTAGCATTATTGGTCAAACTCCATATCAGCAAACTAGATGTTATTTGACACAAACTGCTTATAACAATCTTCCTCCGGGTCAAATTTGGTCTCCTTACAACACTGGTTGTGGCGATGGCGTGCACGACAACCCAGATCAAACCACTATTCCGGGAGTAGGAAACACCAACGAATCCTACGCCGGCGACTGTAGCACTTGGCACTTTACTCAATGTCTTAATGAAGGCACTGGCGTAAATGGCTTGGGTTGCGACATTATTGATACGCCCAATATCACTACCGAAGAGCCTCCAGACGAACCACCCACTGAACCACCTACTACTCAGCCACCTACTGGCACTCCTACTGGCACACCAACCGCTCCTCCAGAACTGCTCTGTACTGACCTCGAAATGCTTAATTCGCTTGGTGATCTGATGGAGGGTGATGATGATCAAGACCTCATTTCTGGTGACCAAGTCCGCTTCCGTGGTAGTTCTTCTGACGACGATAATCCTGAAGTCACTTTTGAATTTAGAATCTTGCCCCCAAACACTTACGCTTGGCAAAATTTAACCAATACTAGTTCTGGTTCGACTGCTAAGAATATTTCTGCTCCTTATACCGTCATTAGCTCTGGACACCACATTGTTCAGTCTAGAGTTTGCCTCTCAGGAGTTTGTCAAGCTTGGGAAAGTAACGATGAAGTCGATGATCAATTTACCTCCATCTTTGAAGATGTGCCTGTCACCCATTGGGCTTATCGATCAATTTTAGCCATCTATAATGAAGAGATCACTTCAGGTTGTAGTAGTGATCCGCTGAGATATTGTCCAGAAACAGCAACCACTCGTGGTCAAGCCGCCACTCTCATCATGAAGGCCAAATATGGTGCTGACTACAACTTTACTCTCGCTGCTACTCCAGTCTTTGCTGATGTAGCTGCTGACAATACTATGAGAAAATTCATTGAGAAGATGTATGCTGACGGCATTACTGCTGGTTGCAGCAGTAACCCACTCAATTTCTGTCCTGAC
>DITI01000028.1 GCA_002422765.1 Candidatus Pacebacteria bacterium UBA6188
GCTACTGCCGCTATTATTCCTGGCTTAAAAGGAAAATTTGACGGACTAGCTTTTCGCGTGCCCACTGCCACCGTTTCCTTATCTGACTTGACTTTTCTCACCAAAAAAAACACCACTGTTGAAGAAGTTAATCAAGCCTTCATCGAAGCTAGTAAAGGCGACTACAAGAAAATTGTGGCCGTTAGCAATGAACCTCTAGTTTCCAGCGATTTTATTGGCTNNACCTGCAGATTGGTCGAGCAGTTGATGAGAATTTAAATAGCCTAATTTAGACTTGAAAAAAGACTAATTTTAGCCTATAATTAAGCCATGACCTCACAAACAGTCCAACTTCGAGTCACCTTACCCGTAGAGCTTCAGTCCTATCTGAAAGTTAAGGCTGGTAAGTTTGGTTTAAACATGTCCTCTTACATCAAGAATCTTATTATTAATGATGTTAAAGACATGGATTACACAGTGATGAAAGCTTCAGACCGCACAGAAAAAGCTTACGAAGAAGCCCTTGCAAAAAAAAGACAAGCTAAAAAAATTGATGATTTGGAAGATTTTTTTAANNATTTTGAAGATTTTGAAGATTTTGATGATTTGGAAGATTTTTTTAAAAAACTATGAAAACAATCGCCTTTAGTGAAAATTTCCAGAAAAAACTAAAGGCGATTAAGAGAAAAAATCCAAGTTTGCTAGAAAAAATTAAGAAACAACTTTTAAAATTTAGCAAAAATCCTAGACACCCATCATTGAGAATTCACAAACTAGACGGTAAATTAAAAAATACTTGGAGCATGTCTGTTGACATGAACATTCGTATCCTTTTTATTGATGACGCGCAGTACTATTTCTTTGACATTGGCACTCACGATCAGATTTATAAAAAGTAAATTCTATAAATATTTATAAGAATTAAGAAACCAACATCTGAAATATGCACAGCATCTTTCATACCAACTCTCTGAAATATGCGTAGCATTTCATACTGAAATATGCACAGCATCTTTCATACCAGCTACTTTTTGCAATGCGTTGCATTGCAAAAAGATAGGGTCTGAAATATAATCCTCTCCTATGTCTATGTCAAAAACCAGCAAAAACCAAACTCAAGCAAACGAAGAAGTTAAAAAAGACAGCAAAAAATCCATAATCGCTCCTAATGATTCGGTTAAAATTACCCTCAAGTGGAGTAGCGTTGAGCCTCTCTATAAAAAATCTTTAAACAAATTTGCCAAAAATGTTAAGGCTGAAGGCTTTCGCGTGGGCAAGGCTCCTTTGGCCATTGTTGAGCAAAAAGTTGGCTTTGAAAAAATTGCCGACGAGGTCTTGAGAGAGCTTTTGCCAGAGGCTTACACTGCACAAGTTAAAAAAGAAAACAAAAAACCCATCACTTCTCCTGAATTCAACCCCTTGAGTCTAGAAAAAGGTCAAGATTGGTCTTTGGAAGCTTTTTTCTCTCTTTTGCCAGAAGTTAAATTGGGTGACTACAAGAAAGTAGCCAAAAAAGGCAAGACTGAGGCTGCTAAATTTGTCGAGCAAAGAAACGCTGAGATCAAAAAAGAAGCAGAAGCTCACGAAAAAGGCGAGCATGGTGATGATCATGATCACAAACATTCTCACGAACCTTTGGGTGAAAATGAAATTAAAGAAATCAATCTACAGCATATTTTCAAAAATTTAGTCGATGCCTTCGCGCCTGCTATTGGCGAGCTTTTACTCAGACAAGAAACTCAAGCAGAATATGAGAGATTACTTGAACAACTCAAACAATACAACATCTCTCCTGAGGACTACTTGCAAAAAAGAGGAGTGACTATCGAGCAACTGAGTCAAGAATTGGCCGGCACTGTCTTGAGTCGTCTACAGCTTGATTTCATCATGGCAGCTATCAGTCAGGCCGAAAAGCTAGAAGCAACTGATGAAGAGGTACAAAAAGAACTCTTGCAAATCACCAATCTCAAGATGCGCCAAGAAGTAGAGAAAAATCAGGACTACATTACTCAGATCAAAGCCAATCTACTCCAAAGAAAAACTTTGGACCTTCTCCTTGCGCTCTAATTTTGCTATAAGAAGAGTAATTTCTTGACTTGCAGCTTATAAGAACCTATAATATGCAAATCAATAGTATATCTGTATCAAAATGACATCTTTTGGACAAGGTGGCAACCAATTAAAATCAGCTTCGCAAAAGCAAATCAATCCTTTTGCCGGCTCTTTATTGGAAAATGAGCAGAAAAGTCTAGCTAGTTCTCCCGCTCCACAGACAGAGAATCAAGATTTTAATCCTTTTGCCAATGCTTTATTAAATAATTCTGGCAAAGCAGACGCTTCAAGCCAAGCTGAAAACTCTCGCAAACAGCAAGAAGAAGCTTTATTGGCGCAAAAAAAAGAAGCTCTGCGCAAAAAACTCCACGACAAAGTCAATCCTACCAACACTCATGAACTTTTTTCAGCCTCTGAAGCTCGTAGTAAAGAGGAACTCAATCAAGTACGAAAAGAGTTGGAAATGCTAATTCTAGACATCAAAGATCTTAATCAAGACATCGCCATGGCCGTCAGTCAAGACGTAGTTGCGCCAGGTATTGATGGCGGAACTTACTATCAGAACTTTTTTCATCAATTGCGCCAACTTATCATGCTGCTACGCCAAAAAGTCGGTAGCGCTAGAAGTTGGGCTCAGCAAATGCAAGCCAAAGGTAAGAAAAGAAAAGGCCTCAATTACAAGACTACCAAAGGCGTGCAAAGTAGCATCAACAACGAAAGAAATGCTGGAGCGAATGCGGCAGGGTAGAGTTTTTCATCCAGCTCGAGCATACAAAATAAAAAAAATCTCCAGAAGTGGAGACTTTTTTTTTATATTTGTGAGCCCGAGAGAACTCGAATCTCTGACCTCTTCAATGTCAATGAAGCGCTCTAACCAACTGAGCTACGGGCTCGACTTACAGTTTGTGATTATATTTCAGACCCTGTCTTTTTACAATGCATGTAATGCGTTGGAAAAAGCAGTTGGTATGAAAGATGCTTTAGCATATTTCAGTATGAGATGCTGTACATAAATCGAGAGGGCTATTAGACAATTGCTACAAAAGCCTTCGTAAGCTATAATCCTCTCGTCAAGAGAAATTAGTATAGTATAATAAACGACCTTGCGTGATTAGAAAAAAATACAACAAAAATAGAAGTGAGCAAATCTATGTGAAGGCGAATCATCAGATTCGTTTCCCAAGAGTGCGAGTTCTAAGCGAACATGGTGAATCCTTGGGGGAAATGTCCTCCAATGAAGCTTTGGAAAAAGCCATGGAAATGGAAAGTGATCTGGTTTTGGTCACTGAAAAAGCCGAACCACCTGTGGTTAAGATTATTGAACTTTCAAAATATAAGTATCAGCTCAAGAAAAAAACCGCTGATACCCGCAAAAAATCGAAAACTGGCGAACTCAAAGAGTTACGCTTCACCCCTTTCATGGGAGAAGCAGATTTTCAAGCTCGCAACCGCAAAGTAAGAGATTTTTTGGAAAAAGGCCATAAAGTTAAGCTCACCTTAACCTTTAAGGGTAGACAGATTGTGCGCAAAGACTTGGGTTTTGAAGTTTTTGAAAAGATCTTTACTAACAATGTTGATCTAGGCAAAGTCTCTTTGCCACCCAAGCTAATTGGTAAGAAATTACAAGCTCAGTTAGATCCAATTGGCAAAAAGAAGTAGGAAAGTTATGAAAAAAATTAAAGTAAAAACCAGAAAAGGCGTCGCTCGACGTTTTCATTTAACTGCCACTGGCAAAGTTATGCGTCGCATTCAAAATCGTCGCCATTTACGTAAAAACAAAAGCAAAAAAGCCATTAGAAACTACAGAATTCCAGTTGAAGTCACTGGTAGATTTGCTACCAAGATCAAGAAAATGCTTGGTTTAGCTTAATTTTTTAGAAATAAGGACTAATTATGTCAAGAACAAAAACAAGTATCGTGCGTCGCAAAAGACACAAAAAAGTCTTAAACCTTACCAAAGGTTTTCGTGGCACTAACAACCGCCTCTACAAAAGAGCTCATGAAGCTTTGTTGCACGCTGGTCAATATGCTTATATTGGTCGTAAATTACGCAAGAGAGATATTCGTCGATTGTGGATTACTCGTATCACTGCCGCCGTCAAACAGATTGGTGAAAGTTTAAATTACTCTAGATTCATCAAAAATTTAAAAACTGCTAAGATCGAGTTGAATCGCAAAATGCTCTCTGAAATTGCTGTCAAAGATTTTGACACTTTCAAAGAAATTGTTGCCAAAACTCAGAAATAAGTGTATAAATAAATATAGATAAATGTTCAATTTTTGTCGCAAACACACCACTATTATTTTCCAAAATTTCTTGATGAAGGAGAATGTGGGGTAGTTTGCAAAAGTAGTTAGTAAGCAGTAAACAAAAACCCCGCATTAAAAAGCGGGGTTTTTTAGTTTAAGGAAAGGAAAAAGATGCCAAAAACGGCAGACTTTGCAAAAGATCAGCAGTCACAGGCTAACATAGCCTATGAGGTCTTGAGCCAAAAGGCCAAGAACTTGGGCGAGATCATGCAAAAAAATCCTCGATTCCAGTCAAATTCCCCAGAATTATATTTGTTAGCCTACCTAAAAGAGCTTGGTCTAGCGAAGGTCTAGGGTTATAATCAAACATCATGAGTCAACAGGATCCTTTTCAACTTTGCAGAAGCTTGCTTCAAGAGATTGAGCAAGCTAGTCAGCTAGAAGCGGAAGAATTTCGCATCAAATATCTTGGCAAAAATGGCTCTTTCAAGACTCTCTCTGGCCTGATTAAAGATGTGCCGGCAGAGAAAAAGAAGCTTTTTGGCCAACAACTCAATCAACTTAAAAGCAAGCTTGAAGAAAAGCTTGAACAGTTGATTCAGCAACCACAACAACAGGAGCGTATTGATCTCACTTTGCCAGGAAAAAAGGGCAAGATTGGTCATTTACACCCAATTTCTCAGGCTATTGAAGAGATTAGTCAAATTTTTGAAAAAATTGGCTTTAATCGAGTCCGTTATCCAGAAGTTGACTATGATTATTATGTCTTTGAAGCCCTTAATATGCCCAAAAATCACCCTGCTCGTGATGAATGGGAGACTTTCTTTGTAGAGACAGAACCAGACGAAAAAATGGGCAAAGTCGTCCTCACTACTNNTCACTACTCACACCTCCAATGGGCAAGTGAGAGAAATGGAGCGACTTGGTTCCAAACCACCCATTCGCATGATTAATGTGGCCCGTACTTACCGTCGTCAAAGTGATGCTACCCACACACAAATGTTTCATCAATTTGAAGGTTTAGTTGTAGATAAAGGCGTCAATATCCAACATCTCAAGGGAACTTTAGATTATTTTGCTCAAAACTTCTATGGACCAGGCACCAAAAGTCGCATTCGTCCTTTTCATTTTAAGTTTACTGAGCCATCTTTTGAAGTAGACTTTAGCTGTCACATTTGTGGTGGCACTGGCAAAAAACAAGGTGGAAGTGGCGAAAACTGTCGCTTTTGTAAATCTGGCTGGCATGAAGTGGGCGGAGCCGGCATGGTTCATCCCAATGTCTTGAAAGCTGGCGGAATTGATCCAGATATTTACACCGGCTTTGCTTTCGGTTGGGGAGTGGAACGCACTTACACTCTCAAAAAAGGCCTTAACATTGATGACATCAGACTTTTTTATAGTGGCAATTTGGAATTTTTGGAGCAATTTTAAATATGAACATTCTTATTCCAGACTCATGGTTGCGCGAACACTTACAAAGCAAGGCTAGCAAAAAAGATCTGCAAAAGTATCTTTCCCTCAGCGGTCCCTCTGTTGAACACATTTATGAGGATGAAGTTTATGATATTGAAGTTACTACCAATCGAGTGGACAGCATGTCGGTGCGAGGTATTGCTAGAGAAGCTGCTACTATTCTCAAACGAGCAGGTATCGCTGCTAAATTGAAAAAGCTTAACTTATTGCCAATTGCCAAACACCCCAACAAAAATCTGCCTTTACCAGAAATCATCTACGAGACAGACTATGTACATCGAGTATTGGCCGTGGTCTTAACTGATGTTCAACACTTGCCTAGTCCAGAAAAAATGCAAGCTAGATTGACTGCCATTGACGTTAATGTCCATGAGGCTCTAATTGATATCAGCAACTACATTACTCATGAACTGGGTCACCCTTGTCATGTTTTTGACTACGACAAAATCATGGAGAGGGGAGGTAAAATCATCATCAAAGAAGCCGGTAAAGGCAAAAAATTTGTTACTCTAGATGAAGTTGAGCATCAAACTCTGGGTGGGGAAATTGTTTTTGAGGCACCAAATGGAGAAATTATTGATTTGCCAGCCATCAAGGGCACTCTCAACACCGGTGTGGATAAAAACACCAAGTCAATTCTTTTCTGGATTGAATCTTTAGATGCCAAAAAAGTCCGTCAGGCTTCGATGGGGCATGCCATTCGTACAGTTGCCGCTCAACTCAATGAAAAAAATGTTGATCCGCATCTTGGCAAAGAAGTTATGGAATATGGAGTCGAACTCTTTAGCAAGCTTTGTAAGGCTAAAGTTGCCTCAGAACTTTATGATTATTTTCCCAAGCGCCAACTTAGCAAGCCAGTAAAGGTTAAGTTGCAAACTATTAGTAATTACTTGGGAATAGTTTTACAAAAACAAGAAATTAGTGAAATTTTACAAGATTTAGATTGTCAAGTTAAAATCAGCGACGATAGTATTTTGGTCACACCACCTAGCTTCAGACCAGATATTCAAATTGCAGCCGATGTGGTCGAAGAACTAGCGAGAATCTATGGCTATCACAACTTGCCAAGCAAACTTATGGATGGGGAACTAGCAGTTAATCCTGATCCTAACACTAATTATCATTTTGAAAACCTCATTAAACATTTTCTCGCCAACATTGGCTGGCAAGAAATTTACAGCTATTCACTCGTCAGCGAACAGCAAGCAGTTGATGCTGGCTACCAGCTAAGTGAACATCTCAAATTAGCCAACCCCCTCAAAGAAGAAAACAGCTATCTGCGTCGTAGTCTCATTCCTTCTTTAATTGAGGTTATTGCCAATAACAAAACGCAAAAAGAGCTTTCTGTTTTTGAATTAGCTTGTGTCTATCACCCCCAAGCTCATGATTTGCCAAAACAACCAATTAAACTTAGCTTGGTCTCAAACCGAGAATACAGGTTAGTTAAAGGTGATTTGCTCAATCTACTTGATCGACTTTATGTTTTCTCTGCTGGTCAAGAACTCTTGCTTGAAGAAAAAATCAGCAAAGAAATTAGTTTGCCTATTGCCAGACAAGAAGCCCAACTAATCATCAAAGATGGTAAAAGCAAAACCAATCTAGGCTCACTAATGATCTTGGAACACAATTTAATTGCGATCGAACTAGACCTTAGAAGTCTCTTGGCTGTTGCCAAAAGATATCCTCAGTATCAAAAGTTGATTAAAACCGCCGCTATTGTCGAAGAATTAACCTTCACTTTGCCAAATGGAGTGCCGGTGGGCGAGATCATACAAGCTTTCAAAAAAGTAGATCCACGCATCAAAAAAGTAGAATTATTGGATATTTACGAGCAAAACCATAGTTTCAGCTTTATTTTTCAGGATCCTTTGGTTAATATAAGCAATGAAGAAGTTGAGCCCATTAGGCAAAAAATAGTCAAGGTAGGCCAAGATGAATTTAAAATTAACTTGGTTGGCAAGATTTAGCGAAAAAAACAATCTAGACATCATTAGACTTTTGCTTTTTTTCTTCATTCTCCTAACTTTTAGTCTCAATTTATTTTACAAACTTTCTCTAAATGGAGCTTACGTACAAGGCTTGCTCGTAGATTATTTAATTCCCAAAATTTACCTAACCGAATTCTTTCTCATCCCTTTCTTACTCCTTAATCTCAAACAACTGGGTAAAATTAAATTACCTACTATTTTTTGTTTTCTCAGTCTTCTATTTTTGATCAGGCAGCTCTTGAGTGGTTCTGCACTAGCAGCTTTCACTCAACTAATTCATTTAACAGAAGTTCTTCTGTTCTTTAGGGTTATTAAGAACAACGCCCTTTTCAAGAGCAAATTAGGACAAAAGTTTACTTTTGCTGCTCTGCTTAGCACTGTAGCTTTTCAAAGTTTATTAGCCATTTATCAGTTTATTTTCCAAAAATCTTTGCTAGCTTATCAATTTTTTGGCGAAACGAACTTGCATGATTTAGCCAATATTAGCCGCGCTCAGTTTAGTTTCGGAGAAAAAATTTTACCTTACGGTAGCACTGCTCATCCCAATATTTTGGCGGGGATTGTAACTGTTTTGAGCATTTTATTGTTGCAAAAATCTCAAAACAACAAATGGCTACAATTGGTCTTACTTGCCAATGCTTTGCTTGTTATTTTCATAACCCAATCCCTAAGCGCTTTACTGACTCTCGGTCTGTTTGGCTTTTATTTATTTTTGGAGCGTATTAAAAATAAAAAAATTTTGCTAGCCTTAGCCTACTATTTCTTCTTACTTTTTCTACCATATCTACTTAGCAAAATGATCAGCACTCCGATGAGTAGCGACTCAATCCAGCGTCGAGTTAATCTAAATCAAGCTGCCTTAGAAATGTTCAAGGAAAACACCTTTTTGGGTGTTGGCATTAATAACTTTACCTTGGTAGTAGAAAAATACTCTGGAGAAATTTCTAACAGGGAAATAGTGCGCTTCGTGCAGCCAGTCCACAATCTTTTGTTTTTAATGTTAGCTGAAGGCGGCTTGTTGTTGCTGACACTGGTTTGGCTATTGATCAGAGAGTTTAAAATCGATAAATTTTACCAAAAAACTCTGGTTCTTTTGGCTTTAGCCAGCCTTGATCATTATTTATTGAGCCAATTTTCTGGAATGAGCTTGCTAGCTATTTTTTATTTCTTAATCGTCTAAAAGTCCGCTTGGTGTAGCTGGAGGATCTGGAACAACTGTTGGCTTTTTGGTTGGTGTAGGCGTTGGTGTTGGCGTCGGTGTCGGCTCCTTGAAATCCCAGTCCATCCCACCAGTGCCAATCTTTACTTTTTTACTTTCCTTGGTGCTGCCACTTCGAGAATAAGCTTTAGCATAAAGTTCATATTTGCCACGCTTTAGTTCGATTTTGTCATTTACTTCGCGTTCATTTGTGAAGGTTTTTACTAGTTTAAAATCCTCACCATCTTTTTTAACGTAAAGTTCCAGCTTTTCTACGCCAGCATCACTGCCAGCTTTAATACGAAAATTAATTTCCTCACCGTCAAAATTTTCTTCATTTTTTGGGCGCTCTAAACTCACATTGATATCACTTTCCTCGCCACAATACTCAGTTGGATTGCCATAGCGAGAATCGGTCTGGGTAGACAACCAAGCATCAATTCCTTCTTGCCAACGGTTGCGCCCGTCTTCACTAAAAGGATCTTCTTCCTTGAGCACAATAAATTCTTTTTCAGTAAAATCGCCAAAAGCAATCTTGGCCTCAGTGGCCAATTTGTTTTCTTCGCCCTTACAAACTTTCAGCAAGCGATGAATCGGATCCAGCTCATTGCTTAGGGTTCCTTTGATAATGAAATCCCATCTGCTAGGAAAATTATCATGACTACGATGACCAGATAGAGAATCAAGTTCGACTTTTTCTACATTATCAGGCATCGACCATTCTGGAGCCTGGTAGCCCAAATCTAAGGCGCTAAAGATGATGCGACGCCAAATTGGTGAAGCACCAGTAATACCTGAAGCCACATAGCTCATGGCTGTGCCATCATTATTACCCACCCAAGTGCCAACGATTACGTCTTGGCTCCAACCAATGGTCCAGTTGTCTTTCATACTGTTGGTAGTACCAGTTTTAACTGCAATGGGTTTGCCAGTGTTGAGTAGAGAATTGGCACCAAAAGCCAAAAGACGTGCATTATTGTCAGATAAAATATCATTGATAATAAAAGTTTCACCCTGATCTAAAATTCTTGGTCCTTCTACTTGGCGATGCTCATAAAGCACTCGACCATCTTTATCTTCCACTTTCAAAATCGCCACTGGTTCGGTTTTCAAACCACCATTAGCAAAAGCGCTATAAGCTGTCACCAAATCAATCATTTTGACTTCAGCACCACCCAAGGTGACTGCTAAGCCAAAACGTTTGAGATTTTCTGGGGTTGGCTCGAGAGTTTCTAAACCCATGCTGTAAGCGAGATTCAAAAAATCCTCCAAACCAACAATTGCTAGAGCTTTGACCGCTGGAATGTTAAGTGAACTGCCCAAAGACTGGCGCAAATTAACTGGACCCCTAAAAGTACCATCATAGTTTTTGGGGGTGTATGGCTCTTCCTTATCATTACGATTAAAAGTTGTCTGCACATCCATCAACATTGAAGCCGGATTGTAGCCTTTTTGGATCATACCTAGATAAGTAATTGGCTTGATCGAAGAACCAGGCTGACGCAGGGCATCAACCGTAACGTTGAATTGACCACCAATCTCGGTATCAAAATAATCTTTACTTCCTACCATTGCTAGAATTTCTCCAGTCTTGGGGTTCATGGCTAAAGCTGCTCCATTACTGATCTTGTATTTAGCCACACTCTCCACTTCTTCTGCCACGCTTTGCTGAGCCTTTTCTTGCAGTCGCCAATCCAGAGTTGTGGTGACTTTGAGACCGCCTCTGCTCAATAACTCCTCACCCAACATTTCTGTAAGTTGAGAGCGCACGTAAAAAACAAAGTGAGGGGCTTTGATTTCCGCTGCCGCTCTCTCAAACTTTAAATTTTCAAGATTGGCTAAAGCATCTTGGTAAGCTGCCTCTGTAATGTAATCATTGTCTCTCATGGCCGCCAAAACTGCTCTGGTGCGCAATTGCCAATAAGGCTTGCCGTTCTCATCTAAAGCCCCAAAGTAAGGTGAGTAGACACTAGGTCGCTGTGGCAAACCAGCCAAAAAAGCTGACTCAAGTAAGGTCAATTCATTAACTGGCTTGTTGAAATATATTTCCACGGCTGTGCCGACACCCCAGCTGTTACCACCATAAGGTGCCTCATTGAGATACATTTCCAAAATCTGATCCTTGCTAAACTTTCTTTCAATCTGCACTGAAATAACAAACTCTTTAAACTTGCGAGTAATAGTTTTTTCGTTGCTAAGTAAAACATTTTTGACCAACTGCTGGGTGAGAGTAGAACCGCCCACCACTCTTTGACGAAAAACAAAGTTGTAAGGAATACGTAGAATCGTCAAAAAATCAAAACCCTTGTGCTTGTAGAAGTCTCGATCTTCAATGGCTACGGTCGCATTTTTTAAATCACTTGGAATTTGATCGATACTAATTGGATTGCGCCTCTCTTCCTGAAAGAGATCGTAAAGCAAATTACCTTCTCGATCATAAATTTTTGAACTAAAACCTTCTTTGCGCACCACTTCTCCAGGCTTTGGCAACTCACGAGAATACCAAGCAAACATAACTAGAAAAAGGAAAATTCCCAAAATCACCAGGCCAAAGAAAGCCAAGGCCAAAAGACGTAAACGCTTGGCCTTCAACAATTTTCTTTCTTGCTCAGAGAGAATGTGACGATTACGTAAACGACGAGATCTAATTCTTTTGGGCATAAGATTGCTGAGCCAAACACTGGCTTTTCTTTTTAGTCTTAAGAAAGACAAAAAAACATCCTTTTGATGCATAGGGTTCATCCATTCTACCAAAATTTCGGGTAGACTTATAGCGAATGTTTACCAAACTGCAGTAGTGGTCTAGAATAATGCCATATATGCCAGATGTTTTAAGTCGCGGAGTAAGTGAAATCCTACCTAGTCAAGATTCTTTAGCTAAGCTGATGAGCGAAAGAAAAATTCGTCTCTATTTGGGGATTGATCCAACCGGTTCTTTTTTACATTTGGGTCACGCAGTTGGCTTGAGAAAACTGCAACAATTCGCCAAACTCGGTCATCAAGTTATCTTGTTGGTTGGTAATGGCACGGTCAAAATTGGTGATCCCACTGGTCGAGATGAAAGTCGTCCGGTTCTGGATGACGCCACGATCGAAGAAAATTTCCAACATTGGAAAGCCCAAGCTAGCAAGATTTTAGATTTCTCACTCATTGAAGTGAGATATAACGGCGACTGGCTAGATAAGCTCAATTACGCTGATATAGTCAAGTTGTTGGCCAAAACCACTGTCCAGCAATTGCTTGAAAGAGATATGTTCCAGAAGAGAATGCAGCAAGGTTTGCCAATTCACGGCCATGAAATCATCTATCCTTTACTGCAGGGTTACGACTCTGTAGCTATGGATGTTGATCTAGAAATTGGCGGAAGCGACCAGACTTTTAACATGTTAATGGGTCGCCAACTCCAACAGCAATATCACCAAAAAGAAAAATGGGTAATGAGTACTCCTCTCATTGAAGGTACTGATGGTCGCAAGATGAGTAAGTCTTTCAACAACTACGTTGCTCTCACTGATCCAGCCAATGACATGTATGGCAAGCTCATGAGTATTAAAGATGAATTGATTATCAAATATTTTGAAGTTTTGACTGATCTTGAAATGACAGAAATCGAAGCGATGAGCTCTGCTATGCAAAATGGCGACAACCCCATGGAGTTTAAAAAGAAGCTTGCTTTTACCATTACCAAAGACTTGCATGATGAGCAACAAGCTTTGGCCGCTGCTGATTTTTTTACCCAAACAGTCCAAAACAACGAGATGCCAGCGGAAGAGCTATTTGAAAACCTGATTATTCAAACTATAACTAAAACAGATGGTCAAAAACTACGCACCATCGCCCCTCATCCTAAATTCAGCTCTGCCGAACTCAACCGCCGTATCGAGCAAGGAGCGGTCAAACTCTTACCAAGTCTTAAAAAAATCACTAGTCGTGCAGAATTTCTCGCTCTACAAAACGGCAGCAAATTACAATTGGGCAAAAGAGACTGGTATAAAATTAAAATCGAAGATTAAAACCATGCATAAAAAGAAAAGACAAAGAATGATCCAGATTTTCGCCATCATGGCCATCGTTGCCATGATTTTGGGTAGTTTTGCCAGTGCGCTGTTGTGGTTCGTTTCTTAAAGTATGTATCAACTGCAAGATCCAGTTTTATCGATCAAAGGGATTGGTAAAAATCTCCAAGCTACCCTCGAATCTTTTCAAATTCAACAAATTTTAGATTTTCTACTTTTTTTGCCCCTACGCTATGAAGATCGCTCCACTATTAGCACCATTTCTGAAATTAAGAATTCCACTCAAGTTGAAACAGTAAATCAAGCTAAAAATCAGCAGGTTAAAACTAATTTTGTTACTACCAAAGCCAAAGTAAGTAAGTGGAACGAATATCGTAAAGGCAGGTTGCTCATTAGTCGCGCCACTATCACTGACGAAACTGATCAAATCAACTGCTTATGGTTTAATAATAAATTTCTCAAAAATAAAATGTTGATTGGTCAAGAATATTTTTTTTCTGGCCAAATCAAAGATGGCACTCTGATGCAAGCCACTGTCGAAAAAATTGAGGGCGAAAATATCCACACTGGCAGATTGGTGCCTGTTTATTCACAGCTTTCCGAACTCAAACAGGGCAACATTAGAAGGTTGCTGGCTGAAGTGCTCGGTAAACTCCACCAAAGTGGCGAAGCAGAACAAATTTTTCATGATCTCCATTTTCCAGCCAACCATGAAGATATTATTAATGCCAGAGAAAGACTAGCTTTGGAGGAAATGATTTTTCTCATACAAAAATCAGCTCTGCATAAAAAGCAACATCAAGCCAAAAAAGCTATTTTTAGTTTTAAAACCACACCTCGCTGGCAAAAACAAAGCCTACCTTTTACCCTAACCAAAGCTCAAGAAAAAGCTGTCTCAGAAATTATGCAGGACCTAAGTCAAAAAGCTCCCATGAACAGGTTGTTGGTGGGTGATGTTGGTAGCGGCAAAACCATTGTGGCAGCGATTCCTGCTAGAGAAATGGTACTTAGTGGACAAAACGTTTGTCTAATTGTGCCTACCAAAATTCTAGCCAAACAACATTTCAGCAACTTAAGTGCAATTTTCCAAGATCTTGATTTTATTTTGATAGACGCAGAAAATAAATTGCCCGTCCAAACTAAGCAAAAAAAAGGCATTTTTTACATCGGAACCCACGCCTTGCTAAGCAAGCTTAATTCAATCAAACCAAGTCTAGTCATTTATGACGAACAGCAACGCTTCGGAGTCAGGCATCGTCAATTAGAAGAACATCTGCAACAAGCAGGCGCAAAAGCTCACTTGCTCAACATGACCGCCACCCCTATTCCAAGAAGCTTAATGTTGAGTATTTTTAGTCATTTGGAGCTGAGTTATCTCGATCAAATGCCCAATGCCAGAAAGATGGCCCACACTTGGTTGATTCCTGAAGAGAAAAGAGAAAAAGCTCTGGAGTGGTTGGTCCAAGAACTGAGCACTCAAAACCAAGCAGGAGCCAGAAAAAAACAAGCCTTAATCATTTGCCCTTTTATCAATCCCTCTTCTTATCAAGCTACGGAAAATGTAGCAGCTGTCCAGGCAGTAGCCGAAGCAATCAAAAAAGATTTGCAAAAAATCTATCAAAAGTTAAATTTAGAACCAAAAAATCAATTGGCCCTAGACCTACTTCATTCTAAAATTGAAAAAAAACAACAAACCAGGGTCATTGAAGATGTTTATCAACAAAAAACTCAGCTACTCATCAGCACTCCAATGGTGGAAGTTGGCGTTGATTTGCCCAATGCGGACATCATTGTCATTGAATCAGCCGAGCGCTTTGGCTTGTCTAGTCTCCATCAGTTGCGAGGCAGAGTAGGGCGTCAAGGTCAAGAAAGCTACTGTTTGCTCTTTAGCTCCAAAGGCCTTAACAATTCCCAGACCAATCTCGAGCGTCTACAAAAATTTTGCCAAGAAAAAAATGGGCTTAAATTGGCCGAGCTTGATTTGGCCAATCGTGGCGCTGGCGATCTTCTGGGCTATCAGCAAAGTGGTTTTGCCAATCTACAATTTGCTTCTTGGACCAACCTGCAAATTATTGAGCAAGCAAAAGCTATTGTGAGCAATAAACCAGACTACAGTTCTTTTCTACAAGCCTATTTAGATCAAAAAGACAGTACAAAGAGCCTCAATCACGCCACCAATTAAGCCTAGATTTGCCAACTTGCTAGATAGTAAGCAATTCTGCTATCATGATTTAGCATGCCAAAAATTATTCACTCAAGGTCTAGCCAATCTGGTCAAGTAGGAGTAATCGTCTTACTCATTTCCGCCATTATTTTGGTGGTCGGTTT
The DNA here is from genome assembly GCA_002422765.1 of Candidatus Pacebacteria bacterium UBA6188. GTDB lineage: Bacteria > Patescibacteriota > Microgenomatia > UBA1400 > PJMF01 > UBA1364. The sequence continues at coordinate 15,285 of DITI01000028.1, forward strand.
ATCAATCGCCAATCGCACTATCAAAGAAGGTCAGGGTAGCATTGCTCAAGAAGACAGTGCTCGAGTTTTTAGTACCGCAGAATCTGGTATTCAACAAGCTCTGGGCAATATTTTCCAGTTTGAAAGTGATCAAAATGGAGAATTACCAGCCGAATTTTCTTTTGAAAACGCCAACCTAAACCAAGTTAGCATTGTGTCTGAAAAAAGTTTTGAGGGGTTTTTGGCTGAAAAAAGTGCTTTAGAAATTAAAATCAGTGAAACTGAAACCGGCACCATCAATCTTAATTGGTCCAAGAGTAGTTGTGCTCAGGGAGCCTCCAACTTACTCATTGGTCACTATTTTGCTGATTCTGGTAGTTATGAAGTTAATTATTATTTGGTCGGCAATTGCCCAGATTATAGTGATCAAAATCTCATCAGTGCCAATTCTTCCTCTTTAGATACTTATCATTTTCAATATGACTTCGTCATTAATAGTAGCAACAACGAAGATGCTTTCCTGCGTATTATTCCCCTTGGTAGAGGCACTGACCTTAACCTAAATGCTGGCACCAGTCTCATTAGTAATTCTCAGTACACTATTCTTTCCCTAGCTCAAATGCCAGATGGCTCTAGCGCCAAAGCTATTGAGGTTAAAAGATCAATTCCTAGTGCCCCAGCTTTTATGGATTTTGCCTTGGTTAGCGGAGGAAATTTGGAAAAATAAAACTAAAACCTAAAAAATATGTCAATTACTGCCCTAGATATTGGCACTCAGGCCATCAAAATTGTTCTTGTCAAAGACAATAAGCACTATCAAGTCACCAAAGCTATTGAAGTTAAAAACAAGCTTGGCCTAGTTGCTCCCAAAAGTGACCAAGAGGCTTTGCAATTTTCTGAATTAATTGCCAATTTATTTCACGATTACAAACTAGATCAAAGCGACGTGCGCTTGAGTTTGCCAGAATATTTGGTTACCAGCAAAGTCATTGAAATTCCTTTTCTTAACGATGCAGAGCTCGCCTCTGCTATTGGCTGGCAAGCCGAACAAGCCATTCCAATTCCTAAAAATGACTTATCTCTCCAATATCAAGTTTTACAAAAACCAGACAAAAAAACACCCAATGCCACCATGAAAGTGCTGTTGGTGGGAGCACGCAAATCTATCGTAGAAAAAATTAATAATATTTTTCTTAACATTGGCATTGAAGCCACGCTCATGGAAACCCAAATGTTTTCAGTCATCCGTTCTTTGGATATTGAAGCTAGTGATCCAGAAACTATTATTCTCCACATGGGCGCGAGCGGCAACGATATTGCCGTGATTGCCAACGGCATGTTTGAGTTTGTTTTCAATTCTAAAACTGGCAGTAACTTAGTGGACCAAAGCATTGCTCAAAGTTTTAACTTAGACAACCAGCAAGCAGAAGAATACAAAATTAACTACGGTCTCGATTCAAGTCAAATGGAAGGTAAGCTGAGCCAAGTTATTATGCCTATCATCAATAATCTGATTATTGATTTACAAAAAACCGTGCGTTTCTTCAGTCAGAATCATCCTGACCAAAAAATTAAAAGAGTAGTTTTGTCTGGAGGACCAGCCCAAATGAAAGGCTTGACCGAAAAAATCAGTCAGGAACTAGGCTTGGAAGTTCTCCAAGCGGCTCCTTTTGCCAAGGCCAAGGGCCAACTACCAGAGAAAAACCAGTTAAGCTTTAGTGTCTGCATGGGCTTGATCGAGAGAAAACTCTAAATTGGTGTCAAGGTATGATTAATATTAACTTTTTGGCCAACCGCGTCAATCAAAAAGACAAGCAAAAAGAGCAAGACGTCAAAATTTTTCGCTTGAGTACTTATGTTTTGATCGCCATCGCGATTATTATGGTTGGCACTTTTTCCTTTAAACTTAGTACCAATTTAAGAATCAGTAATGCTGAAAAGAAAATTAAGGAATACAAAGAAAGCATTTTGGCTCAAGAAGCCACTGAAATTAGTTACCTTATTTTCGTCAATAAAATCAAGGTAATTAGTGAAATTTATCAAAAACGTAGCAACAAGCAAGAAGCGATGAATTATTTTTCAGAGGCTTTTGCTGATAAAGCAGAGATTATTGGCATGAATTACCAAGAAGAGCAGGGTGGACTAATTTTGCAACTTAGCAGCGACAATGTTTTTGCCCTAGAAGAAGTCAATGACATTTTAGATTCGCCAGAATTGAGAAAAGAATACCAAAATATTGAAAAAAGCGTTTTGTCGCGCACTGAATTTGGCAGTTACAAACTAACCCTTAAATTAGAACTCAAGAAAAATGATTGAAAACCGTAGCGAATTCAACTGGCGCCTGTTCTGGAACACTCGTAAAGAGCTGGTCTTGGCTGTTTTATTTTTTGTGATTAGCACCATGATGATCTTCATTGGTGTTCTGCAACAAATTACCCCCATCCAAAAAGATCTAGCCAAACTCAAAGAGAGAGAAGCCGAACTAGCTAAATTTTATGAGAAAGCAGAACAACTCAAACAACTGGCGATTGATCCTAATTTCAACAAATCTTCTGACATTGATCAGGTTTTGCCTTCCCACAAGCCACTTCTAGAAATTCTTAATAATCTCAACAATGTTGCCAACAACACCGAAGTAGTGATCAAAAATTTTAGTCTCAATCCTGGAGAAATAGCCACCGACTCAACCAAAGTCAAAAAAAGCACCAGTAGCCAGAGATACGATCAACTTGACTTGGATTTTAGCGTTAGCGGACCCTTGTGGAAAATTCAAAATTTTCTTAACCTCATTGAGCAAGTCACTCCAATTAGTACTATTACCAGTATTTCCATCAATCGCAACATCGATGGCGATAAAGATGCTCTGGCTCAAGCTGATTTGGTTTTGCGCAGTTTTTACTTTACTCAGCCCATCAAAACTACTATCACTAGTCCGCTACCAGACATCACCAATGCTGAGAGAAGAATCATTAATAACATCAATGAGTTGATTCCCAGTAATTTGGAAAAACAAGAAGAAGTTATCACTGGCAATCGTGGCAACCTTTTTGGCTTACAAGAACAAAGCATAGAAGAATTGGAAAAAACCCTCAACCAAGAGTCAAATCTTGAAAACGAAAGTGATGAAAATTTAAGCGAAGAATAATTATTCTTCTTGCAAAACCACTCGCACGCGCAAATGATCTTTGACTGCTCGAACTTGAGCCAACTTGCGAATAGCCTTAATCATATTGCCACCGCGACCAATAACGCGACCAATATCTTCTGGGTGAAGCTTCAACTTATAAACTGTTAAGCCCATTTCCTCAACTTCATTAACTTCCAAATCCTCTGGATGTTCAACCATGCGCAGTAAAATGAATTCGAGTAAATTTTTCATAGACTAAGCGGTTTCTTGAGTTTCAGCTACTGGTTCAGCCACTGGCTCAGCGGCGACAGCTTCTTCAACGACAGCTGGAGCTTCTTCTACCACTGGAGCGTCTTTGGCAGCGGCTAATTTAGCCTTGGCTTTTTTGGAAAGACCGGCTTTTTTGACTGGAAAAGGATTGCCAGATTGAAAACGCTTAAAAAGAGCAGCGACAGTCTCGGTGGGCTGAGCACCTTTGGTCAACCATTCTTCATAGGCTTTAACGTCAATTTGTAATTTCTTGGGTGCAACAGGAGAATAGTGACCGAGCAAAGCAGTGTACTTACCATCTCTTTTGTCACGAGCCTCATTGACCACTATACGATAGTGAGCTTGGTGTTTTTTACCGAATCTAGCGAGTTTGATTTTTAACATAGAACGAGTATTTTATCCTGAAACAGGGAATTTCTCAACAAGCTTTTTCAAAGCTTGATTGGCCGCAGCTTGTTGGGCCAATTGTTTACTGTGGCCAAGGCCTACGCCCCAAACCTCATCATCCACCAAAACCTCAATGGTAAACTCTTTATTGTGATCTGGACCGATAGCTTTGACGACTCGATAAACTGGCGTACTCAGAGAAAGCGCTTGCACTTCTTCCTGAAGTAAACTTTTTTGATCTTTATAGCTTTTATTGGCTAGAATTTGATTGAATTTGGGAAAAAGATGCTCAGCGAGAAATTCCTGAACCACGACAAAACCCTGATCAAGATAAATGGCGCCAATGACTGCTTCCATCAGGTCAGCTAACAAACTCTCGTTGTCGCGACCACCACCTTGCTCTTCGCCTTTACTGAGAAACATTTTTTCGTGCAATTTCAGTTCCTTGGCTAAACTAGCCAAAGTTTCAGTGCGCACTAGGGCACTGCGGTAAGCTGTCAATTTGCCTTCATCTTCATCAGGACGATCTTCATAAAGATAAAGAGTCGCAGCTAATTCTAAAACTGCATCGCCCAAGAATTCCAAGCGTTCGTTGGAAGTGCTGGCAGTTGTACCGGATTGGCTTTTTTCATTGAGGGCACTGCGGTGAGAAAGAGCAGTGACAAGTAATTGAGGATCTTTGAAACTTGGAATCATATTCTTTGTAAATTAACCTAATTCATATTCATCATAAACCAATTTGGCCAACTCAGCCACACTGGCGTGAGCCTCTTCAGTCAATTCTTCGTAAACTACTTTTTCTTGCAAAGAAATGCCAAATTCACGATTAACGCGATCGACAACTCGACCTAGATCAACATCTAAATTGAGACCCAAATCTTCTTCCAGATCAGCATCAGGTACTACCTCTTCAATATCATTGCCAGTTACTTCAGTTAAGAGCTGACGCAAGCGGTTAAAGATCTCTGCATCAATTTTGTTCATCGCTGTCCTTTTCTTCTTTAAATAAAATTTTGCCAAGTACTCCGTTTACAAATTTGGCTGAGGTTTCACTGCCAAATTCCTTGGCTAATTCCACCGCTTCATCAACCAAAACTTTTTTGGGAGTTTTCTCAGTCTGACTCTCAAAAATAATTAAGCGCATGACCGCCAGATCAACTTGATTGATTTCCGACAAAGGTCTCTCTGGAGCATGGGTGGCAATCAAAGTATCAATTTGCTCCTCAGCCTCCTGTAGTCTGTCCAATAACTCACGATCTGCTTCGCTAACCAAGTCTTGCTCTAAATGTTGTTCATAGTGATCAAGCTTGGCAAAAGCAGTAGCAAATAAAAGCTGCATCAAAAAAACTCGGCGTTGGTGGCGAGCATCTTGTTCAACTGGAGCATCATCATCTAAAAAATACATAGCGCAATAAACAGTAGACTAGGGGAGAAAAAAACTTTTTTCAAGGGGCAAAAAGACCGCAATTAGGCAGTCTTTTCTAAACCCAAACTCTTGAGCATGGCAGCGACAAAACCTTGCTTGTGCAAAGGGATAGCAGTAATCTTAGGATCTTTTTTGATCATGGCCTTATTGCCAGCACGACGCTTGCCTTGTTCTACTCGAGTAATTTTATTCTTTGGTAACGCACCCATAAGTTTCCTTTGTCTTTAACTTTTCTAGAAAGAATAGATTATATCCTCCCTGAGGATAAAAGGCAAGATTTGACTAAGTTATAGGATATAGGGTAGAATTTGTTATCGAGTGGAAACCAAGCCACTGCAAGCGCTCACAAAATACAACATTAATTTAGCGCAGGTAAAAAAATATGTCTAGTTCTTTAGCTGCAAGAGCTGAGTTCCCCAACCCATTTATGGAGCAAGCTCAAGCCGTAGTTGAGTTTTCCAGAGGACTATCTTCGGCCCTCAAGGGTGCTAATCGCCAGAGAAAAGACGCTTTCTTTCAGTTTTTTAGCAGACAGTTGCCCAGACAAGCTGTTAGAGAATTGGTTCCAGAGTTTAACAGAGCCGTCAGAGAATACAATAGAAACAGAAACAAACTAAAAGTCATGTTGGCTCGCAACGATGGCCTACAACCAGAAGATAAAATTTTTACCGTTGAACAAAATTTAAAAAATGCGATGAGCACTTTTCAGCGCATTAAAGATCTATTGTTAGTTTATCCAAAAGTCAAAAATGAACCAGTAAGAGCTACTGCCATGAATGCGACTGCCAGAGCTGAAGTAAATGTTTTAAAAATTGCTGGATATAGCTTAGCAACCGCTGTGATACTAACATCATGTGCTCCTCCTCCGGAAATTGCTCCTATTGTAGATGAAGATGAAGATGATGAAAATCAAACTCAATCTGCTCAAGATTTAATAGATAGTACAGAAGAAGGTCAAGAGATTGATCCAGCTACTTTAGAGGCTCCAAAGGTTGAAGCTACCAGCACCGTAACAGCCGATCAACTTACAGACTTGAATTTGGATATTGATCAAAAAACAATCGAAGCTCAAGAAGAAGCTCAAGAAACTGACTTGATGGCCTGGGCAAATAATCAAGCACTCAGAAGTGCAGAGTCTAGAACTCCGATCTTCTCAACTGCTTTAACTAGCCCAGAAAATCCTGAAGATGCTGTGCTTGAACCTGGTTCTTTTGATATGGTTGTTTTACCAAGTGGCAGAGTGGCTGCAATAATTAATGTCGAAAGCGTCTGGGGTCCTGCCGGCACTGTTGCTATTATCGACACTGGAGAAAACAACGGTATGTTTGCTACAGAAGAAGGAGCTATTAGATCTGCTTTAGGAATTACTGGCGATGCAGAAGTCAAAGCTGCTCTAGAAAAATATGAGATTTTATTTCAAAAAACTGAGGACGCAGGAGTAGACCAATCCCTATACTATGCAGTCTTGAGAGAAAAAGGACCTAACGGAAAAATTATCAAAGTTATTGATGCTACTAGACAGTGGGTTGACCTTAACAAGGCGAAGCCTTTGCAAAACGCAGGAGTAGCTGAACTACTCAGAGCACTTGAAAGTGGAGAAGTAGAAAATCTAGATGGATTGAGTGAAGAAGGAAAAATTCAACTTAGTGAGGCTGTGGCTAGCAATTTAAACTCTGCTAGAGAGAAAAATCCAGCTGTCTACAATGGCGAAGCTGTAATCGATCCAGAAACAGGTAAGCTTTTAAATTATGATGGTAGTCCCGACAAATCTGAGGTGATAGAAATGTACTGGAGCTATGCTGGCAGAGATGAACAAGGCAACGTTAAAATGAAGAGGGGCAATGAAACAATTACCATTCAAAATAGCGCTGGAATTGAGAATTGGGAAGAAATCTATACCGATCCTAATGATCCAAGAATTAAATGGCCAACAAATATTGCTAATGGGCAAACAATTTCTCCAGCTCAGATCTTAATGGGTCCGGAGAGACCAAATCCCGTTGTTTTAAGAGTAGTTGTGCCAATTGGAGAAAATATTTGCGAAGTGTTTGTAGAGGGTTTTGGCAAAGCTTCATGTGTTAGATTAATGATCTTAGAAGATGATGGTTCTGGTAATATAATTTTTGGAAGAGAGGTGTTGGCAGTTGGTAGTCCAGCAATTAGACTATACGAAAGTGGAAAAAATACAGAATCAGTAACAGCTGGAGCGATAATTGATGACTACTCTGAATTTTGGAAGAACTTAGAGCAAAATGCTGCTCACTACATGGCTGTTCCCAAAAACCAAGGCTCCGTTTACGATAGAGGTTATAATGGAGCTTTAGCAAACTACAGTGGTTTAATTCACGGCCAAGAAGCTTTTGATGCAGTGAGTGGTAAAAGCAGCAACGATAAAGATTTGATCGTGCTCGCCATAGCCTACCTAATGAAGAGATAAAATAGAACCCTTGCATCACTCAGCATTTAAATGCTAAACTGGTTTTCGATGAAGAAATTAATTCTTGTTTTCGTCTTATTTGTAGTTTTATTATCAAGTATTGGATTTTACATTTATTACTCAAAAAATAAACAAATAACTGGTGAAGAAAAAATTGTTTACAACCCAACCACTCAAAAGTGGGAAAAAACAAAAATCAACGATGATATAGATAGAGAAACCATAAAAGAAACTAGAAAAAATGAGGATGGTTTTTATAATCAATCAATTTTGAGAGGTTACTTTGAGGGTTATGATGGAGAAACAAATACTCTAAAAATAAAATCAACTGTAAGTTTTACTCAGCAAAGCCTATTTGAAATTGCTGACCTTAAAATAAATCCTGCTCAAATAATATATTGTGCCCCAGAAACATATACTGACCCCAACAATGGGAAAACTTTCGAAGTTAGAAGTTTAACTATACCAGTTAAAGATGGTCAAATTCTGTATCTGCCGACAGAAAGAGTTATTAATTTTGAGAACTTTCTATCTCAAACTAAGGACTCTACTTACTTAATTGTTCAACTAACACAAAACTTTGATAAAGAAAAAATTAATTATGTTCAAAAAATGATAGTGATAGGATTATGCGAATAAAAACAATAATAACAGCTTTATTTTTATTAGTTTTTTTCTCGTTAAGTTTTGATCAAATTAAAGCCGCCTGTGCTGGCACAAGCTGTAGTGCTTGCTCTGGAACTTGTGGAACTCAAACTTGTACCTTTTCTGGCTCCTACACTAGCAATAGTTGTGGTGGTGTACAAGGCTCTTGCGCTGTATACAGATGCATAGATTATAACGTTCCTTGCTATGGTCAAACATGCACTACAGACCCCAACACAACATATTGGANNGAGAATCCAGAAGGTTATGTAAATACTGTTTGCTCAAATGTTTGTGATGATTTTTGCACAGACAATATAAGTTGCGTCTATGAAACCACCGAAGTACTTTGCAATTGCGCTCCTGAACCACCTTCCACTGGTGGCGGTGGTGGGGGTGGAGGAGATCCAGAACCAACTGCCGATCCAACCACAACTCCTACAAGTTCAATTGTTGCAGGTAATTTACATCAAGACGTTAATGCCGCCTTAAGTGGTGCCTATTGTAATCAAGCTACAAGCGCACCTATTTATCCAACTGGACTTACTCTCAACGCTGTCGGCTCTACTGGCACTCATACTGCCTCTTTTAGCATGGTCAACATAGGTGGTTACCAAATCAACACAACCTCTTCTGGCTCCAACTACACCGTCACTCTCGATCTCACTGCTCAGACTGGCAGCACTAACTACGTTTGTTCTTGTCCAGCTCCTGTCGATCCCAATAATCCTTATGTTTGTCGCTACACTGGTGTTGGTTCGCCAACCGCTGGTGTCAATTTTTACCTTAAAGAATACAATCTTTCCAATGACTCTTGGTTCCAAGTTTTTGGGAGTAATTTATTTAGTCGCGGTAGCATAGCTAGCGACGTGCCTTACAATTTCTGTGAGGCTGATGGCAGTTGCCAAGCCGCTCTATCTGTTCCACCAGTGGGCTCTAGCAACCCCTTATTTAGCGGTTTTGCTATCGCCAACACCGGCAATAACAACAACTTGCGCAGTAGCGAGAGTAGTAGTGTTTATCACTCCTATTTCCACCTCATTGAGCGTCTCAACAATGTCAATTCTTACGCCGTGAACACTGATCTTAATCAACTTTCCTATGATTACTTTTATAAGTTGGCTGAAAACTCTCTGCAAGCTGTTGGGACCGGTGAAGACTTGGAGCCGCTACTGGCTGACTGGACCGGCGCTAGCTGGTGGCAAACTGATGAGATTAATTACGTAGCAGTGAATGGCAATGTTAGCATCGATGAGAGTCAAGGCTTTAACTTGACTGCTGGTCAAAAACTAGTTGTTTTTGTCGATGGCAACCTTACTCTTGACGACAGCAATCCAAATGACACTAATCGCAAAATTACCAGCGTTGATCAGACTAGCTTCCTAGCTTTTATCGTCAACGGCAACATTCTCGTCACCCCTCATGTTGGCTATGAGCTTAATCCAAGCGCACCCAGTGTCCCAGCGGTCACTGTTGCCAATAGCAACCTAGAAGGTGTGTTCGTCGCTGACGGCACTCTTACCATTCAGAGTAAAACCGCCATTGGCGAGGTACCTCCAGATAAAAAATTCATTGGTGCTGGTACCTTTGTCGCTTGGAGCGATGTCAATCTCAACCGCACTTTTAACGACAATAGTTTTGGTCCCATTCTCAATAACAATCAAGCTATCGAAAACTTCATTTATCGTCCAGACTTGCTTGCTAACTGGCCCACCAAGCTTAAAGCTAGTGTCAGCAATTGGCGTGAAGTTGATCCTCAGCTGATCACACCATAAAATGTTAAAATCTGCCAAGTCGCAACAGGCTTTCACCTTGCTGGAACTACTCATCACCACCAGCATTACCGCTTTGATGATGTTGGCTATCAGCNNACTTTTTTGGCCACAGCCTACAAAAGTCGCATTAGCCAAAACTTACGCGAGTCAGGTGGCAACGCTACACGTCAAATGATTGATATGATTAGAAGTGCTAGTGAAATTACTTCTTTGTGTGATGCTGAACAACCACTTAACTACATTACTTTGACTGGAGTTGATGGATTGCAAACCACTATTAGAGAAGAAGATGATCGTATCGCCTCAGTTTCAGCTACCAAAAAATCTTACCTGACCGAAAACGCTCCTAGCACCGACTACCTACAAAATCTTACCTTCAAATGCTATCCTACCAGCGAAGGTAAAAAGTATCTTGAAGTCAGTTTTAGTCTAAGAGTGGGGGAAGGCGAAGCTAGTAATAGCGCTCGCTCGACTTTTCTAGATTTTGGTTCTGGCACTGCCACGAGAAATTAGCGCAAAATTTAATAATTTTCAAAACCTTGTTCCAAAATTAAATTCTTGGCCTTCGTTCCATCTTGCCATAAAACTTCGATCTGCACGTTTAAATTATTGCTACTGGTGAAATCTACCAAAGCTTCTCGTCTAAAAGAATATCTAGCTGCCTCCAAGACATCTTCTTCGCCACAATTGCCTAGTGAGGCAGAAATGCTCGCCACTGATTCTGGCAAGCTACTGACACAATAAACTGTCTCATCTTCCAGTGGAGTAGAGAAACTATGCCAACTATTAATCGAACGCTCTTTGCGAAAAAACTCAAGCGCTTCCTGCGCTTTCTGTAGCGCTAGTTGTTTTTTTTCATTACTTTCTGCCAATTTAACTGACATCGAAATCATGGCGCTAACCGCCGTCAAAACTAAAGCGATGATAGAAACTGCCACCAACACTTCTACCAAGGTCGAGCCTTTTTGCTTACTGGTATTTGACATCAATTGCTCCTCCCTGATCCAAATTGAAGATTACTTCTCCAGAGTCTCGACTCAAAGTTGCACTACCACTCGCCACTGCATTACCAGCCAAAGATACCGTCGCTCCACGCAAAGGTAAGAAGGAAATTTTAAAATGCGAATCAATTACAACTCCATCTTGACTAACTAGATAGCTATCGTAAATCAATAGAGAATTGTCACTACAAAGCAATTGTGCGGTGAGCGCAATTTTTTCCTCAGCCGTAGTTGTCGAAAAAACCTCTACTGCCCCCAGTTTGCCACAAAAGCCTATTTCTTCATTGCCCAAAAAACCATTTTGCGCCTTAGTGCGAGCATCTTTGAGCATGGCTTCGATGATTGCTCCAGATTGATGTAAGCGTTGCTGATCCAAGAAGCGCAGATAGTTGGTCACCCCAATGGCCAAGGCGATCACCATCACCGCAATCGTCATTAATAATTCAATAAAGGTAAAAGCTTTTTGACTCCTAAAGGGCAATGATGTCATAGGTTTCTGTATCTGGTTCCAAGACCGCACGCAAAGTCACTTTAATGCAATTAGTACCACTAATTGAGCTACAGGTAGCTTGATAAACATAGGGTGGCTGATTTTTGGGATCAGCCAAAACAGCTTCTGATAAATACTCTTCGTTATACAAGTTGGTAACCAAAGTATTAAAGTCTACCGTCGTGGTGTCAGCATAATAAGAGTAGTCTTGTTTATATATCGTTAGAGCCTGTCTAAGTGTCTCTAAATCGGCTTTACGCTTGGCATTGCGAGAACTAGCTGCTGCCTGAGTAAAACTCACTAAACCAATGGCTGTTAACAAGATAATAATCGTAGCTGAAACCAAGAGTTCAATCATGGTAAAAGCTCGCTGTTGCTTGGTTTTGTTTAGCATATGTTTTATTGCAAATTACTTAGACAGTAATAATCTCCACTCCCATAGCTACAGGTAGTTGGATCTCCTGGGTTGGGGAGAGAGTTGGAATTACCAACGCTACTTTCCAAGAGAGCACAAACACAAAAAGAATCCGCGCTTAGATTCATGGTATAAACATTTTCTCCCTCACCTTTAGGATCTTCTGGCAAACCAGCTGGAAAAATCACTGCATCGTCCGCTTCTAACTGTGAGCTGGGGTAACTGTTTTCTCTAGCATGATATTGTTCGAAACCATTTTGCAAAGCCTTAATATCAGCTTTTCTTCTGGCGTCACGGCTTTTCTTCTGAGTAGTAGAAAAAGCCGCTGTCCCCAAGGCTACCAAAATACCAATAATAGAAATCACTACTAATAACTCTAGTAGGGTAAAGGCATTTTTTTTCTTGGGTTTGCTTAACATAAAATTTTCCTTGGTGAAAGTAGTTTTATCTACTAACCTTCACTACCATCTTAGACAATTCATTGTCCGCTGACAACACCCCCTGCTGATCCTCTGCAGTCAACTTAACTTGAAAATAACAAGTTTGACTTTGACAATTATAGACATATTCGTGCTCACCTCGTAGCTTATCGCTCTGCCAAATTGTTCCATCACCCAAATCAATAGTGACCACTGTGTACTCAGACTCACCTTGGTTTTTTTCAGTTGGTTTGCTCAGAAGCGTTTGGATTTTTTCTAGAAGAGGCACAACCTGGTCTTTAGTCAATTGATTGCCAAAAGCATCACTTTTACCATCGCCTAAAACATAAGATAACGTGAGAGCTTCACCAGACCTCAACTCAACCACTCTAGTTGCGAGGTCCAAAGCGGGACGACTATTAAAAGACAAAACTACTGGACGCAGCAAACAAGATTCATAACAACTTTTGGGGCAATCATTAACCTCAGTGACTTGCTCACCTAAACCACTTTGCACATCAAGACTGCAACATTGATAGTTGTGAGCCTGACAAGAACTTAAAGGACCAGCAAAGTAATCTAAATCTGGTTTAAAAAGATAATTGGCGTGAATTCTTTGCGCATCGGTATAAATAAACACCTTGCGTCCCAAAGCCCTCAACTCTATAAATGAAGGCAACTCACGCTCGTCAAGAATAAAACCTGAGCCAAACGATTTTTTGAAAAGTAAAGGTGGCAACTTGCGACTCTCCAAAACAATCGGCGAAGCCACAAAATCAGCACAAACCACTTCTAAGTTGTATTCTTTATTGGAAGTGAAACGAAGCTGTGTCCAATA
>DITI01000026.1 GCA_002422765.1 Candidatus Pacebacteria bacterium UBA6188
TTATGATGAGGCTAATTTACAAAGACAATTTCTAAACGCCAATTCTTGGTTGAGTAAATATTTATTTTTCTATGATGATTATAAATTTGGTCGCTACAAGATTAAAAAATCATTTTCTCTTCTAAATCAATTGTTTTTCATTTTGCAGAAAAAATATCGCCAACTAGTTTTTGGTCAAGAAAATTTTTCCTTGAGTCTGACCCAAGCCTTTTTTAACAGCATTTCCTTTAGAGCAAAAGTCTTCTCTAAATTGAAGGAGAAGATGGAGGGGTTTGAGTTGTAGTTTTTCAAAAACAGTAATTGCTTCGATAATGTTTTTCTGTTACTTTAATCTTTGCTGTGGAACGCAGTGAAAATCTGCGACTGTGCCGCAACGGTGATTTCCTTTTTGGATTTAGTCCGATCTTCAGCAAAAGAGGTATTCTTGACGAGCATCGAGTTAAATTTTTTGACGCAATTTTAAACGATGCTCCCTACAAAGGGAGCTTTTTTGTACCAAGATCCACGGCAATTAATATTTAAGACTCTTAAATGAGTCAAGAAAGGTTAATATGTCGCGTACAGCTTTAGAAATGGCTGGAAGTATTGGAGTTGATTCGGTTGGAATCAATCGAAATTGGGCAGCTTTAGGTAATATCGATCTTCGCTCGGCATTAGATGATCTAGGCTCTGAATTGAGAGAAGAGTTTGGCATAGAAGCTTTTGAGTGGCAAAAAATAATTGCCCAAGCTGGTTCATGGTTAATTGACGGTTTAGACCAAAAAATAGTTTCTGTTCAAGAAAAAGTGGTGGAAGAAAATACCGCCACTGAGCTTAGAAAAATGTTTGGCTTGCCTCTATCTCTTTTGGCTACGCCAGTTTTTATAGAATTAGAAAAAATGGAATTATTGGCCAAGATGAAAGTGAAGCAAGAAGCCTCAGAATTAACTGAAGTTTGGGAGCAAATTAATTATCGAGTTTTATACTATGCTCAACTTTTTTTGGCTGAACAACTTAACAAAATTGAGGAAGAGCGCTTGGCTCACGAAGTGGCCTTAGATGAGTCTAAAGCTGAAGCAGAGGGAGTTGGTTTATTAAGTAGCACCATACAAGGAGTAGAAATTAAATTTAGAACCAAAATTGCAGAATTAGAAAAAAATAAAAATACTTTACTAAAGACTTTCGAAAAACTCAGAACCAATACAGTTTCAACAGTGCAAAGAGCTTTTGAAACAACTGTTTTTAGTGCTAGCAAGATGCAAGTGGTAGCGACAGCTGTTTAGATTGTGTTAAACAAGTAACCCATGAAAATGATGCCGGCAATGGTGATGCCAAAGAAAACTATTAGTAGTTCTTTTTTCATCAATTTAGCCAGCATTAATCCGGAAGGAATTGACAGGGTGGTTGAAGCGGTCATGAAGGCGAGAGCTGTGCCCATTGGCACACCCTTGTTTATCAGAGCTTCAACTACAGGGATGACGCCAATTGAGTTGGTGTATAAAGGAGTGCCGATTAATACTGCTGCTGGTACTGTCCACCAAGCTTTGCTAGATAAGTAATTAGCAATAAATGATTCCGGCACAAAGCCATGGATGAGCGCGCCAATAGCGACACCAATCAGAATATATGGGAAAACTTTTTTGGTAATTTCTAAAATCTGGTTTCTCCACAATTGAAGCAAATCCTTGAATGGAACCTTGGCATTTTCATATTCTGCTTCCACCTGCTTTCTTGATTTAAATTTTAAAAACTCAGGTCTTATGTATTTTTCCATGTTCATTTTTTGAATGAGCATGCCGCCAAACATGGCAATTAAAATTCCTACTAAGTTATATAACAAAGTCACTTGTAGACCAAAAATGCTTGGAAACAGATAAAGCGAGGCTTCATTAATTAGTGGAGAACTAATTAAAAAAGCAAAGGTGACCCCTAGAGGAATTTTGGCAGAAATAAAGCCGATAAAAAGTGGAATTGATGAACAAGAGCAAAAAGGAGTCACTACGCCTAACAATGCTGCTACCAAATAATCTAATCCATACAGTCGTCTTTTAGTCAGAATATTTCTGACTTTTTCCATAGGAAAATAATATTCTGTTACTGTCACAATGGCATTGATTAGCAACATCAATAAGCCGATTTTAATGACATCGTAGATGAAAAAATTAACACTCTCACCAAGATAAGTTGAGGCGTCAATCCCAAGCCATTGATGGGTAGCTAAGTCGGCAAATTGTTGAATAGGTGTAAAGATGCTCATTTCAGTAAAGCTTTGATTTTTTCCAGATCACCATTAAAGCCGGTCATTACAATTCGATCATCAACTACTAAAACAGGGCTACTCATGGCGCCAAGCTCTATGATTTTAGCAACACCATCTGAGCCAGACAGATACTCGACTTCTTTTTCCAAGCCTAGTTCTTTCGCTGCTTTCAAGACCACTTGATGTAACTTTTGACAGGTGGGACAACCCGAGCCTAAAACTTGAATTTTCATAAAATTTGCTTTGAGATTTTGTTGATCCCGGGCCAGGATTCGAACCTAGAATAACTGATTCAGAGTCAGTGGTGATGCCATTTCACTACCCGGGA
>DITI01000044.1 GCA_002422765.1 Candidatus Pacebacteria bacterium UBA6188
AGCACTTATTGATCTAGTTATTGATGCTGGAGAACTACCCAAAAATGAACCTTCCGTTGTAGTCGATACAACCCTCTCTACTCCCATTGCTTTACGTGGTTCACTGCATGAGCAAAAGGGGGAAATTCTGTGGAGTAAAAGTGAACAAGAAACCCTTGATTTGGCTGGCAGATTAATGCTCAACCATCTCAATCAAGTCCAAAAAAATGGTTTAATCTTTGCTCTCAATGGCAATTTGGGTTTAGGCAAAACTATTTTTGCCAAAGGAGTGGCAAAATTTTTACAAATTAGTGAAAATATTAGCTCACCAACTTATTCTTATATTAATGAATACGATTACAAGCGCTTTAGCACTCAAGGCAAGTTTTATCACATTGATGCCTGGAAAATTTCGAGCCCTGAAGAATTAGCGCTTTTGGAAATTGAAAAGTTAGCGCAAAAAAACAACGTCATTGTCATTGAATGGTTTGAGCAAATTGCAACTTGGCTGAAATTAAATAAAAAAACAAAAATTGTGACCCTAAATTTTAGTGAAGAAGAAGGTCTAAGAAAGATTGTACTCACTTAAAATGCCTAAAATTTTAGCCATCGATACCAGTTGTGATGATAGTAGCGCTGCTGTAGTGACTGGTGTAAATGTCCTTAGCAACATCGTGGCTTCACAACACCAAATCCACAAAAAATATGGAGGCGTTTTTCCTACTTTGGCCAAACAGGCTCACCGAGAAAACTTAGCTCCGGCAATTGCCTTGGCTCTCCAACAAGCTCAAACCACTTGGGAGGAAATTGCGGCAATTGCAGTGACTGTGGGACCGGGCTTAGCTCCAGCTCTAGAAGTTGGTATCAGTCAGGTCAAAGAACTGGCTCAAAAAAAGCAGAAAAGAATCATCGCCGTCAACCACATTGAAGCCCATGCCATTTCACCCCTAGCCTTAAGTGCCAAGCAAGAAACTCAAGTCCCAGACAAGTTTCCTAGTCTGGCTGTAGTAATTTCTGGCGGTCACAGCGAATTTATTTTAGTAGAAAAAATAGGTCAGTACCAAAAAATTGGTCAAACTATTGATGATGCAGCTGGCGAATGCTTGGATAAAGTTGGTAGACTGCTCAATCTCGGCTATCCAGCCGGACCACTCTTAGAAAAATTTGCCAAAAAAGGTAAAAAAGATCGCTTTATTTTTCCCAAAGCCATGACCAACCGCGCTGATTTTAACCTTAGTTTTTCTGGCCTCAAAACTGCGGCTAGAAATCTCATTACTCAATTAGATGAGGCTGGTGAGTTAAATCAACAAACTACCTACGATTTAGCCTTAGCCATCCAAACAGCAGTTTTTGAACAAATTAGTTACAAGCTAGAACGAATTTTGTTTAGCCCTGACCCAGCCAAAAAAGTTTATCCTTCTCGAGATTACTTGCGTCATCTCTCTCCTTTAAATGTCATTAACAGTCCTATCAAAGAAATTTGGCTAGGTGGAGGGGTGGCAGCCAACGTCGCTTTGCGTCAAACCATTAGACAATTGCTCAAGCAATATCAAAAAATTAGTGGCCAAAAAATTAAACTGCTGGTGCCATATAGTAAAAGATTGTGTGGTGATAACGCTGCCATGATCGGTTTAGTTGCCAGTTTTAAATTGCAAAGAGGCGAATTTGCTCAAGAAAAAGACCTAGATCGACAACCCAATCTTAAAATCTAGAGCCCTATTTGAAGTATGTTAAACTAGAAGCAGTGCAAGAGGCTCATTTTGTATCAATCCTAACCCACCCTCGCTTGGATGTTTGTGCGCAGACTGCCTACAATCAAGAAAAAAATCTGCTTATTACTTTTTTGCTTAAAGGGCAAAACGCGACTAGTTTTAGCAAGGATTTGACTAGCGATTTCTTGTCTTGGCAACTAGACACTCCAGAACAGCTTCACCAAAAAATTCTAGATCTGCTCAGTTTTGTGCGTCAAAAACAACTCGAAATTGAATTTGCTCTGAGTTTACTGAGCGAGCAAAGCATTATTTTTGCCTGTTACTCTGGAGCGATTATTCTCAAAAGAAACGGCCACAGCAGAAAAATCTTGCACAGTCAGCAAGAGATTAAAATTGTTGTTGGCAATTTCAAAGATCAGGACCAAATCATCCTCCTAAATGAATCTGCTTTGAAAATTGAGCCATATATTTTAAGTTTGTTAGAAGCAAATGTGAGTTTAGAAAAACTAGTTGGCGAAATTAGCTTGCTTAAAGAGGAACAAAAAGAGCTTAATGAAAGCCTAGCTTTTTTGACTTACAAAGACAAGGTTTTGGCTAGTCCAGCAAAAAAAGTTAAAATTGACCTTAGAAAAATTTTGCTTAAATTCCAAATAATTCTAAAAAAAATAATTTTAATTAGTAAAAAAATCTATTTACGGCTTAAAAATCAAGATCGTAAAAAACTAATGATTTGGCTAGCAATATTTTTGGGCCTTGGCTTGCTCAGTTTGGCCACTGGAGCTTTTGCCAAAAACCAAAAAGAAAAAATCATCCAAAACATTGGTACTAAAATCGCTAACATCGAACAAAATCAAGCCAATATTGAACAACTCACTCTACAGCAACCACTCCAAGCCAGAGAAATGGCTGGGCAAAGACTAGAATCACTGCAAGCTTTGAAAGAAGAAAAAAACAACAGTGAAAGCCTCAAATTGATCGAGCAAGAAATTGATGAGCTTGAAAAATTAATCGAAAAAATTGCTGGTGAAAATTCCTTGGATAAACTTTCTATTGCGCATAATTTAAATAATTTTATCGGTAAAAAAATTATCACCAAAGCTGATGAGGTTTTTGTTTTAGAAAATAGTGGTCGAGAAATCTTGCGTATTAGACAAGATGGCAGTCAAGAAAAAATTGCTTTAGAAAACCAAGCAAATATTCGCGACTTTACCATCACTGAAAATAAACTCTTTGTTCTAAGCGAAGGCCTTAAAATGTTGGATTTAGAAAAAAATGAAGGTTTTGTTTCTATTAAAGAAGAAGGTGAATCAGATAAAAATGGCGAGTTGCTGAGTAGTTTTGGACCTTATCTTTACTTGCTCAATCGAGAAAAAAGAAATATTTATCGCTACTACTACAATCAAGACCAGTTAAGTGAGCCTATTGGCTGGTTGGTAGATAAAAGTAAGCTAAATTTTGACAATATCAACCAACTACTGGTTGATGGCGATTTGTGGCTAGGCATGAAAAATGGCGAACTCAGCAAATTTAGCAAAGGCTATCCAGTTGATTGGCAAATTCAAGGACTCAAGCAAGCACCTTTGAACCCAATTTTGATTAGTGCCAATGAACAAAACAAC
Organism: Candidatus Pacebacteria bacterium UBA6188; assembly: GCA_002422765.1. Classification (GTDB taxonomy): domain Bacteria; phylum Patescibacteriota; class Microgenomatia; order UBA1400; family PJMF01; genus UBA1364. Next base: position 3,311 of record DITI01000044.1, read on the forward strand.
TTATTGGTTATCTTGGAAAAACAAAATAAAAGAATTTTGCTTCTAACCAAAGACGGTCAGCTCATTAGTGAAATCAAAAGTAATGAATTGGCTGGAGTTAATGATCTTGCCCTTAATGAAAGTGGAAAACAAATCTACGTGCTCAGCGGCTCAGTCATTTATGATGTTAAACTAGACTTGTAGTAAAATACAACTCTAGAGATGTCGCTCGTTTTTAATCGCAAAGCCCAATACGAATATGCCATCAGCAAAAAATTTATTGCTGGGGTGATTTTGAGTGGAGCTGAAGTCAAGAGCTTACGTCTACAACAGGCTAGCTTAAACGGAAGCTACATTAAAGAAATCGGCGGTGAGCTATTTTTACTCAACGCTCAAATTAATGCCTACTCCTTCGCCAAGCAAGAAGATTATGATCCCAAAAGATCGCGCAAATTGCTTTTGAAAAAAAGCGAGATCGAATCTCTCGCTCAAGCTTGCAAACAAAAAGGCTTTGCCATTGTTCCCTTAGCTTTTTTTCTCTCTCACAATCGAATTAAATTGGAAATTGCCTTAGCCAAGGGTAAAAAAGAGTATGAGAAAAGAGAAGTTATTAAAAAAAGAGATTTGCAAAGAGAGTCGGATCGCCTGATGAAAGGCTAAATCACTGCTTGTTTTCATCTAGCAATTAAGCTTTAATTGATTAGATATGCCCAAAAAAGTTTTCTGGCCGATCACCTTAGTAGTTATGGGGCTCATTTTTATGGCCTCCAATTTGGGTTACTTACCTAGAGCATTTTGGAGTCTCTGGCCTTTAATTCTAGTCGTTGTTGGACTAGGTGGCCTAATCACCTCAGACAGAGAAGAATGGTTGGTAGAAACCAAAAAACCCAAAGCCAAAAAAGCTACTGCTAAAAAGAAAAAGCCTGCCAAAAAATAAATAAGCTCATGCGTCAATCTTTTCAAATTGCCATTGATGGTCCTGTGGCTGCTGGCAAAGGCACCATTTCTCGTCTTTTGGCTCAAAAATTAGGCTTCCTTTACGTGGATACTGGAGCGATGTATCGCGCCACTGCTCTCTTGGCCCTGCGCCAAGGTCTTGATTTGGAAGATGAGGCCAAAGTCGTTGCTCTTTTGGAAAAAAGCAAGCTAGAAATGAGAAATCCTCTCCCTCCCAAAGAAACCGATGGTCGCCTCACTACTGTAATTTTGGATGATGAAGATGTTTCTTGGGCCATTCGCACTCAGAAATGCGGTGATGGAGCCTCCAAAGTGGCAGTTTTGGCCAAACTAAGACAAGTTTTGGTCAAGAAACAACAAGAAATCGCCGCTAGTCAAAATGTGGTAATGGAAGGTCGAGACATCACCTTCAGAGTTTTGCCTGACGCTGATCTTAAAATTTTTCTAACTGGTAGTATTCAGGCTCGAGCAGAGCGCAGACACACTCAATACCTGAGCAAAGGAGTGAACATTTCCATTGAAGAAGTTGTGCAGGAAATTAAGGAAAGAGATGAGCGCGACATGGAAAGAAAAACTGATCCCTTACACATTGTAGATGATGCTTGGGTGGTCGACACTAGTGAGCTAGAAATTGAAGAAGTGGTTGAACTCATTGCAGATAAAGTCGCCACTCTTCAAAAATAAAGTATGAGTAAACGCTACCAACAAGATCCAGATTTAATTCAAGATGTTGCCAAAGACACGGATCGCATTGAGAGAGAATATTCAAGTAAGCAAGCCAAAAAAAGACAAAAAAAAGCTGAAAAAGAAGAATTAAGTCAAAGATGGGTGGCACCTCTTTTGCTAGTAATCACTCTTTTATTGGGTTTTTTAATTTCAGTAATTTTTCACAATTAAAGAATTTGACCTCTTGGAGTTACTGGAGTATTAACTGGCAGATCAGTAAAAGACTCGTTGTTACAAGCTTGCTTGGGTTGAGTTCCCTCAATGAACAATTCTTCACTAATACGGGGACAAGCAGCGCAAGGCAAAGTGCCAGTAGTGGCGCAAATTTTAACTTTAACCATATTTCCTGGCACAGTAAAAGCGTGAGCTTGCTCATCATCCAACAGTAATAACATAATTTTATTCCAAATTGGCGAAGCGCCAGTGATGCCAGAAGCCACATAGCTCATAGGCGTATTGTCATTATTGCCCACCCAACTTGCTACCAAGCGATCGCTGGTATAGCCAATGGTCCAGTTATCTTTCATGCTGTTGGTAGTGCCAGTTTTAACCGCTACTTCTTGGCCTGGAATTTGTAATACTGAAAAAGCGCCAAAAGCAGGAGTACGAGCTCGGTTATCAGCTAAAATATCGTTAATTAAATAAGCAGCTTTGGGATCTAATTCTAAACTTTCGTAACAATTATCATCATCCAAAGCACAATTATTGCGATATAAAATTTCGCCTTTGGAATTAGTAATTTCCAAAAAAGGATCAAGCGCCACTGGATAGCCAAGGTTGGCAAAACTACTGTAAAGCTCGGCAAGATCTGTCATCAGCACCTCACCAGCTCCTAAAGTCAGAGATAAACCAAACCGACTACGATCTCGCCAAGTATCAATCCCTAAAGCCTCGCCTTTATCAAGTAAATTGTTAACTCCTAATTCTGCTAAAAGCTTAACCGCTGGAATATTATAAGAAGAAGCCAAGGCTTCTCTCAAAGTTACTCTGCCATGAAATTTACCATCGTAGTTTTTGGGGGCATAAGGTTTGCTGCCTGGAATTTGGTAAACCACTGGAGAATCATCGATTACTGAACTGGCAGTTTTACCATTTTCAAAAGCCAAAGCGTAAGTAAGTGGCTTGATGGAAGAACCTGGCTGACGTGGCCTAATCGTCACGTTAACTTGCCCATCGTGAGCAAAGTCAAAATAATCAGCTCCGCCTACCATAGCCAGAATCTCCCCAGTTTTGGGGTTAGTAACCAAAGCCGCACCATTGCTAATTTTGAAAACTCCCAATTTGTTTACCTCATTACTCACAATTTCTTGAGTTTGATTTTGTAAAAATAAATCCAAGCTTGTTTTGACTTCCAAACCTCCTCTGGCTAAAAGCTCTTCGCCATATTTTTCTGCCAAAAGCTTGCGCACATACATGACGAAATGAGGTGCTTTAATATCAACTCGATCTTGATTGAAAATTAGTTTTTCCTGCTTGGCCTGATCAGCCTGCAACTGACTAATATAACCGTCTTCAACCATACGTCTGAGTACTTCAGCCTGTCTAGCATAGGCCAACTCTGGATTGGAACCAAAAGGCGTGTAAGTCGAAGGCGCCTGTGGCAAACCTGCCAATAAAGCTGACTCCGCTAGAGTCAAATCGTTAGCTGATTTATTGAAGTAGCGCCATGAAGCCTCCTCCACTCCGTAAGTTGAGCCACCGTAAGCTACAGTGTTAAGGTACATTTCTAGAATCTGATCCTTGCTATAAATTCTTTCTACCAATAAAGATAAAAGTAGCTCTCTGACTTTACGACGATAAGTTTTTTCATTACTAAGAAGGCGATTCTTAATCAGTTGCTGAGTGATGGTTGAACCACCTTGAACAGTTTCGCCAATAAAATTTTGCAAAACAGCGCGAGAAATACCTTTCAGCGAAAAACCAAAGTGACGATAAAATTCTTGATCTTCAATTGCTACTGTTGCATCTTTTAGATAACCAGAAACTCTAATCAAAGAAACTAGGGTGCGATTTTCATCCTCATAGATACGATACAAAAGATTGCCGTGGCGATCTAAAATTCTAGTAGTTAAATTTTGTGCTTTATTGGACAAGTCACCAGGAGAAGGTAGGTCTCTAATTGCCACATCATAAGTCAAATAAGAAAAAACCAAAAATAAAGTGGTCAAAAAAACAGAAGCCAAATAGGAAAAACGAATGGTTTTCTTTTTGGGACGACCAACTTTTCTCCCCAAACGCAGTCGTTTCAAAAAACGCTGTTTAAATAAGCGAGTGCGTTCTAGAAACTTCTTGTTATTTTTTAATAGTTGAGCTTGGCTATTTAGAAAAAAACGTCGGGCTTTAACGTAAAATGGGAGTTTTTTACGACCACGACCTTTTTTGATTTTTAGAATTTTCAATAAATAAATATATTGATAATTCAATTTTTTTATTGATTTATCTATTTTTTTATTGAACTTGGAAAAATATCTCAGCAGAGATCTTTTTAATCTAATTGTAAAAGGAAGTTTGGGGCGACCACGTTTAAATTTGGGTAAATTTTCTACAATGAATGGCGCTACTAAAACATTTTTTTCTTGTTTTTGTTTATTTTTTTGAGAACTAGAAGAATTTTTCTTGACCGCCATGCGATGGCTATTTTAGCATGTTAAAAAACTTTAGAAACCACACAATCAAACTGATAAGGTTTTGATGATTTTTGTTAAATCTTCATCAGAATAAGAACTAAATTCCTCATCCAAAGATGCGAAATCGTAACCTTTTTCTACAATTTTTTCTACCAAATCAGCAAATTGCTTTTCTAAAGTTGGAGCACCAAGCAAAGCAATTGTTTCTGGCCTGACCTCTTGTTCTAACTGAGCCTTAAGTGGTCTAGCGCCAACATAAGCTTCCAAGGCCCCTAAAAAATAATTAATATTGCTTTGTGATTCGATTGGATTTTGTCCAGCAAGACGCAATTTGAGAGAATCAATTTTGACTTCAACAGTTGGTGGAGCAGTTTTTACATCCTCTTTCATGAATTATATCGGACAAGCACCAGTATCACACTTCAATTGTTCTAAATTGATGTCCTCAGTTACTTCCAATTCGTCATCGGTAATTTCTTGAATGACTTGCATGAATTGACCAATGGTGACTGCTTCTTCTGGCTGATATTCATAGGCCGTCACATCAATCTTGGGCATGACGCTACAAGTTTTAATCAAAGGTTGATACTTACGAATCATACTAGAGAATTTGCGATAAGAAACTTTGTCCGGATCATACTTGAGAGTGTAAGAAACCTGATTGCCTTTATCTTCAGAAAGAGGCTTGCCTTCTTCATCAACACCCACAATCCAATATTTCTCAATCAACATTAACCATTTGTATTGTTCTTCTGGGGTAGCCTCACTAGCCGTCACCAAGTGATTGTCCATACCCAAGCTACAAATTTCTGGCTGAGTGGGAAAACCAATCACGGTAGTGCCCTGATAACTCTTGAGTTGCTTGTTGGGGTAACCCATTTTTTGATATTTTTTGACCAAAGGATCATCAGTGCTGAACTGCACCCAACGAATGTATTCGCGCATGGCTGGCAAATGAGCACCCTCGGAAAGACTAAAGAGCTTGGAAGTTGTGCCAGCTGGCTTAATCGTGGTGTTAGTGTGAGGAACATTGACACCTAATTTTTTGGCGTAACTAATCGACTCGTCCTGAACTGCGCGTTTGAAACGAGCAATGGTCATCCAGAAATCATGAGCTTTTTCTTCGTCAATTAAATCGCGGAAAGCCAAACCAAAAGCATTCCAAGCATATTCGTGAATACCAGTCATACCCACACCAATACGATTGGTACGCTTGACTTCACGGGAATACAAACTATCCATATAGGTATTAACTCTCATAAGAGCTCTGGTCGCGACGCGGAAAGCTTCTTCAGCAGCGTCAGCATCTGGAGCATGATAAGGCACCACGTCAGCAATCACACAATAACCGCCCAGCATGTTGAGAGTAATTTCTCCACAAGGATTGGGGATTTGTGTGTAGTATTTGGCACCAGCGTGACGAGCCACTTCAGCTAACATTTTGACGGTTTTCTTCATTGGCACGAATTTTTTACTGCGAGCATAACCACCGTCCAAGTAACCATCAAAGCCATCATCATTCTGAACTAACTTGTGCTGGTTAACAAAGCCTGGCTCGCCAGTTTTGTCGAAATATGAAGCGCGCATCACTGCATCCAAAACTTTGGTTGAATGTTGACTGCGCTGTTTCCAAAACTTCTCATCCACAGCCACGCTATTATTGGCTGACCACAAAAAGCCACCTTTTTTGATACTGATAAAATCAAAAATATCTGGATCTGTCCATGTTTTAACTGCAATACGAGCTGCACGACGTGCCCCGCCAACCAAAACACATTCAGATAAATAATGATCAGCATAAAGAGCTTGCTTCCAAGGTTTCATGCCTGAACCTTTGATGGTGGCTAATTTTTGAATTGCCTTGATCAGAGGACGAGGACCAGAAGCAGGACGATCTTGCATGCCAGCAATTGGTGACCCTTTGGCTCTGACTTTACTGAAATCCAAGATCAAAGTGTCATCCTTATACTTGCGCTCATAAGCCATTTCTTCAATTTTTTCGACAGCTTGAGCCCAACCTTCACGAGTGTCAGGAATTTCAAACCAGTGAGCGTTATTGTATTTATGACGAGCCTCACGGGTACTCTCATCATCACCCCAAACAAAGTCAGCGTGAGCATCACTCAGAACACAGCGAACAATAGGCATGTAATCCCAATCCACCACCATCAGAGCGTCATCATAAGCACGACCCACACCAGAACCATTCAAGAGCAAGTAAAAGAGCAAGAAAGACGAAGAAGCAGTGCTACAGTTAGTAAAAACCTCCATGTTGCGACCAGGTTGAGTTTCGTCGCCGTGCTGTAAATGACGACCACTCATCAAAAGTGAAGCATTAGAAATATGCTTACGCAAAATTTCGTATTCTTCTTGACGATCTTTTTTGAATTTTTCAGGTAATAAAGCCGAATTGCCCAAAGCTACGCGATGAGCCACATCTGCCCAACTTTCCAACTGACCATTTTTCTTGACTCGCAAAATCGTGCGTTTAGCTACCGCTTCTCCCAAACCTTTGGACAACTTACGATCTATAAATTTCATTTTTTTCTTGGGGAGCTGGTTGCTGGCGGATTTTTGCGCTGTCATTTTTTTCCTTTTTATCAAACTATTCTTTTAATTATCTAAAATATATTCTGCTCTCAAACATGAGACCTTGAAGACATCGAATAAAAACACAGAAAAATCCATGTTTCTAAACGACATCTTCACTGAGCAAGAAGTCGATAATCAACTTAAAAAAGTTGATAATTTTCCTCAAGCAAGTCTCATGTTAAAGAGCAGAAACTTATTCTTTAAGTTTTCTAATTTCTTCTTCAAAGTCAGCTAGTTCGCCAAAATCTCGGTAGACGCTGGCAAAAAGCAGATAAGAAAGCGGATCGAGTTTTTTGAGACGGTTGAGCACTAGGTTGCCTATTTCCCAGCTCTTGACTTCAAAAACCTCTCTCTGTCTCAGCTTGGCTTCTACGTCTTCAATTAGTAACTCAATCTGTAACATACTAACTGGACGCTTCCAAGTTGCCTTGACCAAACCACGCTTGACCTTATCTCTGTCAAAGTTCTCCTGACTGCCGTCTTTCTTGATGACTCGAAGATCGACGCCCTCAACTCTTTCGTAAGTTGTAAATCGCTTCTGACAAGCCTCACAAGTTCTCCTACGCCTCACACTATCCCCATTTTCCGTCTCTCGTGAATCAATGACTGCCGTTTCGCTGCCTTTGCAAAATGGACATTGCATATTTAAGTAATACCTATCTGTAGTGTTTCATCTTTTATCTAAACACAAAATCTTGTGGTTGCTAAGATGAGGACTAAAAGAATCTCATGCTGGGGGGTAGCTTGTCAACTATAACAAAATGTGTCAATTACAAATCAATCTGGTTGAGAAAGTAACGCAATTTTTCAGCCAGATAATGATTCTCTGCTGCAAGCGTTTCTAACATCACTTTTTCATCATTGGAAAATTGGTCGCGGTGCAAAACAACAAAGTCATCATAAGCAGGAAGTTTTTCTAAAATAAAGAAAGCTTGTTGCTGATAGCCGCTTCGTTTATTGAAGCTAGATTCTTCAAATAAAAAAATGCCTTCACTTAAGGCCTGATTGGCATATTTAAGCGCTTTGGTGAGAGTAATGAAGGCTAGATCGCTATTACCCTCTTCCAAAAGCCGACGACTATAAAATAAACGACGATTGCCATAATTCATCAGCAAATAGGTTCTTTTTTCAGCACTAGCCAATTCTAAGCGCAAACGATCAATTAGCATTAAAGTAGGATATAAAGAGTGATCGGGTAAAATTTCTTTGGCGATATAAAACTTATTACTAACCAGAGAAGAATTGCTGGTCATTCTGTTTTTGTTAGCTGATTGTAAAGAAACAAACAAAATAAAAAGAGCAAAAGAAGCAGCCAAAAATAAAAATAAATAATTAACTTTACTCATAAGAAATTAAAAATTAAGCAACAACACCATTCCCCAAATCGCCTGCACCAAAACTAGCAAGTAAGCATTACGTCTTTGGTGAAAAAGCAAAGCCTGACCGCAAGCAAAAGCAAATAATAAAATCATTTGAAAAATAACCTGTCTTACTTCGAAACGAGCAAAAATATTGGGTAAGTGGAAAAGCAAGAAAATAAAAGCCACTAAAAAAATCTGTTTATAAAAGGATAAATGTTTAAATTTTTGCTCAACCACCACCATCACGAAACTATAAAAAAACAAAGTTTCAAAAAAACCAGTCAAAATCGCCAAAAACAATTCCCACCAAAACCACTCTGCTAAATAATAAGGCATCAAACTAACTGTTCCGCCGTGACTCAGCACTCCCAAAAGCACTCCGGTAAAACCAAAAAGGCCACCAATCGCCAAACCTAATAAGAGACCTGGTTTGAGCTTGGCTAAAGAAAAACTGGCCAAAACTTCCTTGGTGCCAGAAACAGACACATACAATAAAACTGGCAAAGCAAAAAATACAAATTTACCTATGCTCTCGTCAAACCAAACTGGGAAATGAAAAATGGTTCTATAAAATAGCCATAAAAGAAAAGTTAAAAAAAGCAAAGGTAAAAAGGCTTCGTGTTGCTGACGATTTTTGGTTGGTTTACTTTTTTTTGATGGCATCTAGAACTAGTTGCAAAGTCTTTTCCTTATTGTGTGAAAAAGTATCGATAACTAAATCGTAAAGCTCAGGGCGCCAAAAATCAATCGGGTCTGCCTTAGAAACTTTGCCTGTCTCGACTGCCCATTCTTGCCATTCTTTAGCGTACATTCTGCTCCATTTTTTGAGATTACCATCATAACGCTCATGAATACTCTTTTTGGCTTCAAACACGTCTACCTCATCACGGTTGACAATGCGATCAATTCTCACCGCATCATCACTACAAGTCATTAAAACCTTGAGCGTACCTGGGATATTCTGAGCCATAAAACCTGAAAGCCAAGACTCGATAATCCATTTTTCTTCAGTTGAAACTTTTTCGCGAATGCCGTAGTCCACCTGACGATCAAAGTCATCATTATAAACCGTGGCACTGTGATGAACTGAAAGACTAGGGTTAAAAAGACCTTTCTCAATAGCGTAAGAGCGCATAAACTCGCCACCAGAAAAAGCAATCCAAGCTTCTTTTTCTAGTTCTTCTCGCAAAAGACTAAGTAAAGTCGTTGAGCCACAACCTGGCAAACCAGAAATGGTAATATTTTGATAATTATATTGTCCTGACATACCTGCTCCTTGCTAATTTTGCTAATTTTTTATTTCAATTGTTTCCGCCACTGCCTGCATGGAATCAACCATCATTTGCACTCGATCAACTGCTTGTTCAAAGCTCAAAGATTGTTTGCAGTCACCGAAATAATGAAAGACGTGATTACGACAAATCAACCAAGTGTCCCACAGCTGACGAGCCAAAGGCTCACCAAACCTCATGGCCACATCATCATAAAGCCAATCCTCATCACGCTGGTGATTGCGAATGTCTGGATTGAGAGCTCGACCAATACGGAAACGACGCCCTTCATAGGTTTGTTTATTGATCAGTTCTAAATCAAAAAAGACTTTCTTGAGAAAGCCTTCGTAAGTTTTGGCCATGGAGAAAACGATAAAAGAAAAATCCGGCAAGTCGCGAAGTTGCTCTTGCTTATTGATAAGAGCCAGACTGACATCAACCAAACTTCTCTGACATTCGTCTAAGTATTGATACCAAGCCGCCTCTTTTTGAATTTCCATGGAATGATTATAGCAGACAGATCTTCACAGTTTAATACTAGCCACGCTTCACTAAAAACAACATCCTCTCACAGTTAACAGTCTTTTTTCGCTCAGTGAGCTCGCTGTCTAAACACAAGGCAATTCTTAATGCTTTTTCATCAGCTCGCTCAATGGGCTATATTAAACTGTGAAGATCTGTCTAAAAAACAACACAAACAAAACCACGCTCAATAAAGTAGCTGTTGGTTTTTTGTGTTATAACATAATCAAGGAGAAAAAATATTATGCAAGCAGATGAAGGTGGTAAAGATTTTACCAATGACGTGCCAATTGAAGAAAGACTTAAATTTCCTGACATATCTATATTTCAAGATTTGGTAGAAGTAATGCAAAATTCTCGTATGTTTGGCTTTCCCAAGCGAGAACTCGATAGAATTTACGAATTTTGGACTGAAATGAATGATTTAACTAGAAGTGTAATTAGAATGAGCAAATCACTAAAGGCAATGGGAGTTCCATCCGAAGAAAAAAAACAAGCAAAAGAATATTTTGATGACCTAGTTGAGGCGATTGCTAATATCGCCGAAGCAATGCGTAACTTCGCAAATAAGCCAAAAGAAGATTGCTCTTGGAAACAAGATGGAAAACCAATTTATCAAGCGATTAGGAACTATGATGAAGATGAGACAACAGGCGTATACGAAGACTCCATCGTAGCCTTGTTTGAAGCAATCTCTGAAACAATTCAACAAAGACAACTAGATGAAAGAGAAATTCGTCAAAGAATTGCACAGCATGCAATTCAAGAATTATGGACCAGCTTCGATTACGAGAGATTCTATTATGCTGGCGACGTAGATCAAGACTCCACTACTATAGATGATTTTGATACAGAGAAAGATGAATTTTTAAGCGCTCTAAGTGGTGATTCTTGGACAGAAGAAGAGCTTGCCCAACAAAAAAAGAAGATCAGTGCATTAAGAAGAGCAGTTGAAGATATTGATGATGGAAGTTATGCAGAAAATATCTCCATACTGTGGAATGCGGCGAGAGGAAAAGGTAAAAAACGCACCACAGCTATTGATGTTATAGTTGCCACTGAAGAAATATTGAGAGACCTGGATAATGAGGGTGTTTTTGAATGGGATCCAGATGAGGAAGCTGAAGACTATGAAGATGAAGAAGAAGATGTTGGTGACGAAGAATAACTCCATAATTCATATTTCTAATTCTTGAGTTGTTTGGTTACGCTTAAATGTTTCAGCCACCAAAAATATAGTAGAATAGAGGTCATCCAAAATATGCACCCATTTCGTCTAGCCGAGAAAAAAAGAGTTAAAGTCAAGAAAATCAGAGGTAGGTCTTGGAGTGCTCTTTGGAATCGATTGCAAAGAAGTAAAAGCATGCAGATTGGCTTGGCTTTATTGGTCTTGGCCATCTTGTCTGTTTTGATTTACCTCTACAAACAATTACCTTCTCCAAGTAATTTAACTTCCAATGAAAATTTCCCAGTCAGCACCCAAATTTTTGATCGCAATGGTCAACTATTATATGAGATTTATGGCAATGAGAACCGCATTCCGATCAAAATCTCAGACTTACCAGATCACGTCATTAAAGCTACGGTCGCTATTGAAGATAAAAATTTTTATAAACACCACGGCTTGGATCTGCGCGGTTTACTGAGAGCTGGCTTTAATAATTTTAGTGGTGGCGACATTCAAGGTGGCTCCACTATTACTCAACAATTAGTCAAAAATGCCCTACTCAGCAAGGAAAAAACCTTGCAACGCAAAATTAAAGAAGCTGTCTTGGCGGTCATGACCGAGATCATTTACGATAAAGAAGAGATCTTAGAGATGTATCTCAACTACATCTCTTATGGTGGCACAGCAGTTGGTATTGAGGCTGCAGCTAATAAATATTTTGACAAAAGTGCCAAAGATTTGACCCTAGCTGAAGCTTCACTCTTGGCTGGTTTGCCTCAGTCACCCACTACTTACTCGCCATTTGGCTCTAATCCAGAAAGAGGTAAAAATCGCCAAAAAGAAGTTTTGCGTCGCATGGTTGAGGACAAATATTTGACTTCAGAGGAAGCTACTCAAGCTGAGAATGAAGTCTTAGCCTTTGCTATCAAGAGAACAGATATTAAAGCGCCTCATTTTGTCTTCTACATTAAGGATTTGCTTTACTCTAAGTACGGAGAAAAAATGGTTGAGACTGGCGGACTACGAGTCAAAACTACCCTCGACCTAGAATTGCAAGAAACCGCGCAAGCTTCTTTGTCCGCTGAGGTTAGTCAGCTAGCTAGAATGAAGGTGGGCAATGGAGCGAGCTTGGTCACCAAGCCCAATACTGGTGAGATTTTGGCCATGATTGGCTCCAAAGATTATTTTGACGTTCAAGCTGATGGTCAAGTCAATGTAGTTCTTGCCCAGAGACAACCTGGTTCATCAATCAAGCCACTGATGTACGCTACTGCTTTTGCTGAAAAAACCCTCAATCCTGGCTCGACGGTCTTGGATATTCCCACTTGTTTCCGCGTTGCTGGTCAGAGAGATTATTGTCCCAAAAATTACACTGGCGGCTTCGCTGGACCAGTCACCATTCGTTACTCTCTAGGTAATTCGCTAAACATTCCCGCTGTTAAAGCTCTGGCTACTATTGGAGTAGAAAAATTCATGCAACAGGCCAAAGCAATGGGCATTAACACTTGGATTGATCCTGCCAACTATGGCCTATCCCTGACTCTGGGTGGAGGTGAAGTTAAAATGATTGAATTGGCTGAAGCCTTTGGTGTTTTGGCCAATCAAGGTGTAAGAGTACCTCTGACTGGCATTCTGGAAATTAGCAATTATAAAGGTGAAATTTTAGAGCAATATTACCCTCAAACAACTAAGGATGATTTAGAGTACCTCAATGAAAACGAATTGGCCAGCGAACAAAATCAGCTCCAAAGAGTGATGAATCGTGCTCCAGCCTACCTAACCAGCCACATTCTACAAGACAACAATGCCCGCTTGGCTGCCTTTGGCTCCAACTCTGAGCTACTGATCAAAAATAAAATTGTCTCCGCCAAAACTGGCACCACCAATGACTTAAAAGACAACTGGACGGTTGGTTACACCCCAGAATTTCTCACTATCGTCTGGGTAGGCAATAATGACAGTAAATCAATGAGTTACTTGGCCTCTGGTATTACTGGGGCAGCTCCGATTTGGCATGATATTATGGAATATATTCTCCAAGACCAAGAAACAATTTGGCCAGAAAAACCAGCCGACGTCAAAATCGCCAACGTTTGTCTGACTGGCATGCCAGCCTCAGCTGGCCTAGGAGCTCTACTGGTGAGTAGTGGCGACAACGAAGAAAGTGTGG
>DITI01000035.1 GCA_002422765.1 Candidatus Pacebacteria bacterium UBA6188
ACGAGCCAAAATACCCTGACCACAGGCCAAATCTAAAAGACTATCTTCATTTTTTAGATCAAGTAAACGCAAAACTCCAGGGATGACTAAGTGCTCGTGATAATAATGGCCATCTTGGCCGACGCTTTTGTCATACCAAGTTGCGACCTGATTCCAAGAAGTATCTTTTATTTTCTTATTCATGCTCGTATTATAACCTGTAAACAACTATGAAAAAAATTGTCCTAGTTAACGACCTCATGCAGCAAAAATATGCTTATGAGTTGATTGAACCCACAGGGGCAAACTTTCACAAAGATTTTAAGCCAGAACTTAGTCCACAAGAAATGCTTAGCTTGGGAGTTTTTGGTGGCAAGTACATGACTGATTGTGAGGTTGAATTTCCCAAGAGTTGGTTTGCTAAGGCCAAACTTTGTCATGAATTTCATGATCCAGAGCTTAATTTTTTTGCTGTTAATGCCAGCCAGCCTTTGCAGGTTTGGCAACAAAAGGGATGGATTTACAGTGAAGATCCTCGCGGTTGGTTTCAATGGTATTGTCGCTATTTTCTTGGTAGACGTTTAAACAATGGGGAAGATGAAAGGCAAATTAAGCGCTGGCGCCTTTTTCGTCGCCACCTGATTCAGGTTGAGCGCAACTGCTTGCCTCTAGATTACAATTGTCGCAGAGTGCAGAGGCAAGCTTTATTGCATTGGGCTTATGATGCCAGAAGGCTTTAATTTACTTAACCGTTACGCTTTTGGCCAAATTTCTTGGCTTATCTGGATCTAGTTTTTTGAGTAAGGCTAATTCATAAGTTAAGAGTTGCGCGACGACGATACTGCTTAAATTAATGAATTTTTCATTTTCGGGCAATTGAATGAAGTAGTCGAAAACATCTTCTTTTTCTTTGGCAATGCCAATAACTTTCGCCCCTCTAGCTTGAACCTCGTGAGCTGCTGAAAGCATGTCTTCACGGTGTTGATCCGGAGCAAGCAAACAAATTACTGGAGTATTTTTTTCAATTAGAGCAATGACGCCATGTTTTAATTCTCCTGCACTAAAACCCTCAGCATGCAGATAAGAAACTTCCTTGATTTTGAGCGCAAACTCTAAAGCACTCGGTAGGAGTTGACCACGACCCAAAATGTAGAGATCGTCTTTGTGGCGTAAAAATTTGGTCAACTCTTTAATTGTTTTTTCTTGGTTTTTTTCTGTTAGCCAGATTTTTAGTTGCTGGCAAAATTTTTCCACTTCTTGTAGAAAAGAAAAATTTTGCTTTTCTAGATAATCAGTCAAAGCCATGCCAAAAAGCATATGAGCAGTTAAGGCTTTGGTGCTAGCAACTCCAATTTCCGCACCAACATCCAGAGGGTAGGCTAGATCTGCCATTTGCATCAAGGATGAGCCCGGCATGTTTACTACTGAAACAATCGTCACGCCTTTGCTTTTTAAGAACTCAACGGCTTCAATAGTGTCAGCAGTTTCACCGCTTTGACTCAAGACAATTGCTAGGTCATTTTTTTGGAAAAGATTGACAAAATCATCGTAGTCATAGGCCGGAACATGATAGACATTGTTTTTGATTTTACGTAATTGATAGATAATGCTGCTGGCTGCATAGCTGGCAGATCCAGCACCCACCACATATATATTTCTTGATAATTCAATTTTATTTGCAATCTTTTTTAATAATTCTTCTTTATTTTGAATTACTTTCAATAAGCTTTCTGGTTGTTCATTGATTTCTTTGAGCATGAAATGAGCGTATTCGCCCTTGTCGATCGCCAAGGCTTTCTGGCTAATTTTTTGCAAAAGCACCTTTTCTCCCAGATTGCTTGTTATATTTTGATTTAAGTCTAAGTGAATTAACTCAGCATTCTCCATAACATGATAAAGCACAGCATCATGGCTAATTGAAGCCAGATCCGAAGAGAAAAAATAATTATTTTCCTGATCTTGGCCAACAATTAATGGTGAGCCTTGTCTGTAAGCCCAGGTTTCACCAGTCTTAGTTAAGATCAAAATGGTGTTTCGTCCAGCTAGCTTTTTAATCACTTTTGTCAGTTGCTTTGCCTCAATTTTTTCACCACAGAATTTCTCAACTAAAGCCACGATGACTTCAGTGTCTGTTTGAGTAATAAATTGATAGCCATCTTTTTGCAACTCTTTTTTTAGTTCGACGTAATTTTCTAGGACACCGTTTTGCACCAAAGCAAAACTCTTATTTTTGGCTAAATGGGGGTGAGCATTAATTTGAGTGACTCCGCCATGAGTTGCCCAGCGAGTATGACCAATAGCAAAAGTGCTGGTTGGTAGTTTAATTTTTTTAATTGCACTAATCTTTCCCACATGTTTTTCCAAACTAATTTTTTCTTTTTCTGCTGTAGCTATACCCCAAGAATCGTAACCACGATATTCAATTCTTTTAAGACCGGCCAATACTTTAGAGCTTGCTAGAGAATCACCTAAACAGGCGTAAATACCACACATAAATTATCCTTTTTTATAATAATTGCTGATTTTTAAGATTTTTGAAACAAAACTTTGTTGAATTTAATTTTGCTTCTTTATTGGATGGATCTTCATCTGTTTGTCGAATCTTAACCACCCAGAGGGTCTCCGTAGATACTCTGCATTTTATTTGCAGGTCCGATCGCTTAGTAATTAAGCATCCCCCTTCCTCGTCTCCTTGTTTAAATAGTTTCTTAAAACAAGGCCACACGCTTTTTGATTTACTTCAATAATCTCCTTTCTGTTGATTTTTATTTCTTAAGTATATACTAGCACAATGTGGCTTTTCTACGCCTTCACCATGTTTTTGGCTTCCAATGTTCTTTATTTGTTGATTCGTTTGGCTCAAAAGCAAAACATTCCCATTAGTTTCTATTCAATTACTTTGTTTTTAATTCCAAGTATTATTTATTTTCTCTTGGCTTATTTAAACCAAGTTTCCCTGCTGGTGCCAGCCGAACAATTTTTACTAATTATTTTTGCGGCTTTCTTTTGGAGTTATTTAGGCAACTATTTCTCCCAAAAGTCAATTTTATTGGCTTCAAATCCAGGTTATAGTTTGATTTTGTCGAAGAGCTATGTGGTTGTCACCACCATTACAGCAGTTTTTTTATTCAATGCCGAATTTAGTTGGCAGAAATTTATTGCTATTTTATTTATTTTATTTTTTTCTATGTTGATTGCAGTTCCAAGCAAAGAAAAAAAGAGTAGAAATTACAAATGGGTTTATTTTTCCTTATTAACCAACCTTTGTTTGGCTTTTGGTTCTTTGATTTCCAAATATTTTCTCAACCTTGGTTTAGAACCTTTTGTTTATCTTTTTTATATTAATGTTTTTGTGACAACTCTTAATTTTTTTGATTTCAAAAGGCAAGACATTAAACTACATCTTTCTAAGAAGCAAATTTTATTGGTAATTATGATTGGAATTTTTCAAGCAGCCTTTAATTTTTTTATGCAAACAGCATACAAATCAGCTCCAAACATAGGCTATGTAGCTGCTATTAACGTTTCATCAATTATGACCGTTACTTTTTTATCAGCTTTTTTCTTCAAAGACGAACTATCTAGAGTGAAAACTTTTGGAATTTTGGGAGTTTTAATCAGTTTGTTTTTTCTGATTGTTTAAAGGTTTTCTTCACCCCAATCATGCAAAATTTTGATGATAGGTAATAAAGATTTGCCTTTTTTAGTCAGTCCGTATTTGACGTGAGGAGGATTGCCACCTAGAGTTTTTCTGGTGATTAACTTGGCTTTTTTTAACTCTTTGAGTTTCTCAGAAAGCACTTTTGCAGAAATTGGACCAATAGTTTTTTTGAGATCATTAAAGCCAGTTTTTTCTTCAGTAAGATGCCAAAGGATAACTAAGCTCCATTTGCCACCTAGTTCATTTAAAAAAACTTGTAAAGGGCATTTCTTTTTAGCCATAAAAGTTATAGTTACTTTTTAGTACCTACTTTATTTTTGTAACTACATAGCTTATTATAAAGCAATCGTTAAAAATTAACAAGGAATAGACTATGTTTGATCACTTGCTAGACAGAAAAAATTTAGAAGTTTTGGCTGAAAAAATGAGGTTGAGAAATTTTGCAGTTGAAATAGCCAAAGATAAACAGGAAGCTTTAAGTCTTTTGCAAGATTCTATCCCAAGTGGAGCTGAAGTGATGACGGCTTCTTCCACTACTCTCAAAGAGATTGGTTTCGCAGATTATTTAGCTTCCAAGGAAAGCAAGCTAGTTTCTTTACAAGCCAAAATTAATCAAGAAGATGATGAAAACAAAAGGCAGGATATGCGCAGAAAATCAGTCACAGCTGATTATTTTATTTCTAGTGTAAATGCCGTTACTCAAGATGGTATTTTAGTTGCGGTTGATGCGACTGGTAGTAGAACTGGAGCTATGCCTTTTGCAGCTAAAAAACTCATTTTAGTGATTGGCGCGCAAAAAATTAGTCAAGATTTGAATGAAGCAATGCAACGTGTCCGAGAACATG
>DITI01000027.1:0-5668 GCA_002422765.1 Candidatus Pacebacteria bacterium UBA6188
ATCTCCTGACAGTTCTTTTGGTCAAAAACACAAAGATTTTGACGAAAAAATGGCCATATTGAGCAGTATAGACACTGGTCGTAAAGGTGAGAATGTTGCAACAGTCTTGTCTAAAAGTGCAGAATTAAACAATCTTTTTGTCAGAAAAATTTCTAAATTAAGTAAAAAAGATGGCGCAGAACAACTAGCTTTGGCTGAGGAAGTAGAGAAAGAGCTCTTGGAGCTAATGGGTGATTTTAGCGCTCAACATGACATAGCGTCTCTTTCAAAAAAAACTCCAACTAAAGAAAAAAAATCTGGTGATTATTTACAGCTTCTTGCTGTTTGTCAGCTCATATATGATGAAATTCTTGCCCCAATTTTAGATGATGGAGCTGATTCAAGTTCCTCTTCAACTGTCACAATAGATGATGAGACCGCCACAGAATCAGCGGAGAGGATTAACAAAAATGAGATAGCTGAATTTTTAAATGATAGAGTTTTGTCTTTAGACAGAATGTTGGATTTTCACATGGCCAGGAGAGTTAATTTTAAAAAGGAAGATTTTCGCGAATCAATTAAAGTTTTAGTGATAGGAAAGACTTCTGGCGATTTAGAAAAGTCTGACTATCAACCTCTTTTAGAACAGCTAGACCTCAGCGACGAGGTGATGAATAAAATAGTTTCTATTTTAGATAAAATTTTAAGATTCAATTCTCGTCCTACAGCAGCTGACTCGGCTGGTAGAGACCCATTGATTAAATCAGCTAAAGATAGAATTTCCGAGATAAATAGATTGAGAGATGGTCTTTTAACACTGGACGAAGTTTCTGCTGATGCTGGTCTTTCTGAAATAATTGAAAACCTTTGTTCTCTGATTGAAAAATATTTATCTTATGTAGGAACCAAAAATAGGCGTTTTGTTGACGGTGAAGACTTGATTGATTCTGTAGATGATTCTTTACCTTTATTTTTACATGACAATGAAGAAACAAAAAGATTAAAAGACTTGGCAGATAAAATTGACACGAATGGCTTAAAGAAATACGAGTCAAAACCAGAAAAAATTCAAGAGTTAAAAGATGAGTTGGAGGATGCTTTTATTAGGGCAATTCCATTTTTATCTCCTGTAAGTTGGACCGGATACAATCAGGTTCCTGATGGAGTAATTGAATTACTTAAAAAATATGACATGGCTTCAGCAGCAATTGAGATGTTTTTAGATCCTGGGTTTTCAAACATCAATATGAGAGATGCCGCTAAAAGAGTCTTAGAAGAAGATAAAGATATTTTTAAGTATCAGGACATGAAGAATCCTAATACAAATATCCCAGAAGATTTAAAAATTTTATTTAAAAGATACCGTGTTTTAGCTGGTACTAGTGTTTTTTCTGATGCGCACATGGTTTTGGGCAAAGAATATTTAAGTAATGTTACTCTTAACCTGTTTAAGGAAAAAGAAATTAGGATAGTAACTGAAACTCATGATGGCGTGCCAGTTGAGACAACTAACAATGAAAAAGCGATGAATTTGCTCTTGGAATACTTTAAGGCTGCTTTTGACCGTCGTGAGCCAGACCAAGCTTTTAACAAGATGATAAGAGAGCTTCAGGCTTTTGGTAAGTCTGAAGCAGAAATTGTTGAGTGGGGCACCAAGGTGTATCGAGAGCTCTCTAGAGAAGAAGAAGAGAGAAACTATTGGAAGGTGCATGTTCAACTTTATTTTGCCAAAAAGGAAATGGAAGAAAATAAGTCTTCTGCAGTGCCTCGCAGCAGACTTTATTCTGAATTAACCAGAATAATTTTTGACAGAGCAGAAATGGTTAAGGCCTCCACTTGCCACTCTGAATATGGGCCCTACATTCAGGAAATGCTTGACTATGTCAAAGGGCACGCTGCCATGAACAACGGGGAAGTAGTGGTTAAAAGAATGGTGTTAAGAGAAACACTTGGCGTAGACCTAAAACCAATTCAGGAGAGAATTCAAATTTTTCATAAAATTAGAGTTCCCGACGGAATGGAATGGGATGTTTTTCTTCAAAAACTGAGAGACAATGGCGAAGAAATTCATTATTTAAGAGATCCTCAAGGTAGGGACGCTAAGGGTAGAAGAGTTGCCTCTTATGAAGACCTTTCAGATATGTCAGTTGGCGGCAAAACTTTGGGAGATGAATTTAGAACTAAGTTTCCAAATGCCCCTAAAGAAGCTAGAGACATGGCTGAACTTGTTTTTATTACTTTTGTACAATTAGATCCAATTCTCGGCGAGTTGCAGGCAAATACTAAGACCCCTGCTCATAATGGCAATGATAAAGATGTTGATAGAGTTTCTTTAAAAGACTTCATCAGAGGAGCTGTTCATCGCATGTTTCGTTATGACAAGATTGAGGGTCGAGATCATGCTTCAAATTCTCTCACTCTTTTTGAACCTCTTCCTGGAGCCAAAAAAATTGGCATATATTCTGAAGAGCAACTAATTAAGCTTGGCTATAAAGATAAAAATAAATATTTTACTGCTTCTGGCAGGCCAGTGAATGAAGACATGATGCCTTTTTTTGGCAAAACTCAAGGAGATCATGGTTGGTATGCTAGTGCACAGATTGCCGCTAAAGAATATTTAGAAAAATTCTTTTCTACATTTAAAGCTCCAAAAATTAGAGTTAGAGGATTTTTAGAAACTCTGGGTTTTGACACAGAAATGTTTTATAAGTTAGCCGATGGAAATCAAATGTCTGATGGCAAAGATGAGCTGGCGTTTAATCCTGTCAGCGGCCTCATAGATCCTAGTGGAAAAATTGTTAGAGAATTTAAGAATATTAAAGATTTACATCAAAGAAAAGAAGGTGATAAAGTTATCCCTTCAATTGTTGACCAGTCTAAAATTACCACTTGGAATTTTTATCCCTTAGCTGAAGAGATTGGCTTGCTGAAGGTTTTGGAAATGGCCTACGGCCCAATTTCATCTGGAGAATTAATAGATTCTGAAAAAATCTTAAGCAAACTAGACGAACTATGGAGTCTTTGGGGCAAAGTTAAAATGTTTCCTTCACCAGTTATTCGCGAAGCATTTGTTACAATTTCTTATGAATACATTATGAGAGCTGTCCATTCTTGCAAAGACATTAAGGTCCCTAAAAGAATGCACGAGCTTTTTCTAAAAATTGTTTCTTCACTATCAAGCAACATGCTTAAAAAGGGTGGTCTGTATTCTTACCAGAAAGAAGTGGCAACATTAATTAATTTATTATGCAAAGACCCTGTTTTTAGATTAGATGAGAAAACTGGCAAAGCAGTGGAAATTCCAAATGTCGAGTGGGATAGATCCTTGTCATGGGATGACCACTCTACAAATGGAATGGCAAATGATCGTTATGCTATTACTAGTTATGTTCTCTCGTTGTTTACAACTGCTTATAGAGTTGAAGATTTATTAAACAACAGGCTATTTAAAATGATCATGGAAGAAAGACCCAAGGCTTTAATTGAAGGCACAGGAATTTTGGCCAGAAATTGGTTAAGGGATGCAGTTGATAAATTTGCATCAACTATTGACCCAGATATTCTAATGCTAAAATCAATTATGAATGTTAGTAGTAGTGCCCGCGCCAACACAGTTTTTGATCGCACTGGAGATCCTTTGAATAAACCAGAAGAAGACAAGACTAAAACAAAATAATTCTCAACAGAAAAGCTGATTTTATATTTTTAAAAAATAAAGGCTAATTTTTTAACCTGGAACTTCGGTTTTTGGAGGACCATCGTCTCCACTTCCACCATCTTTACCTTCTTTGGTGTTGATTAGTCTAGCAATACTCTTTTCCACAGTTTCTGGTTCAAGAATTTGTCCAGATCTAAATCTATCGGCTTGTACACGAGCTGTATCTCCAAAGTCTTTTCCTTTTTGAAAGCCTTGTTTCCAACCCCCTCTTTTAACTGGCTTACCATTGACCATTTTTGTATTGCCTTCTTCATCCAAAACATCCCATCCATCGCGAAGCTGTCTACCGGCTTCCATAACTGTATCAACATTAAACCTACCATCTTTGAAAAGTCCTTGACGATTAACAATAGAATTTTTGTCAAAAGCCATTCTGCCAGCAGAAAGAAGTGACCCGCCAGCTCCACCCATCGCTCCACTCATATATGGAGCCAAAGGCTCGGCCACCCGCATATTTTGTCCTGCAGCTTTAGCCAACTCTCCAAAGACGCCTTCGCTGACGCCCATGGCTTTTTTGACTTGTTGCATGATCTCAGGAATAACTAAAAGGACGCCTAAACCCACAATCACAGGAATAATCGAAGCTTGGCCTTGGCCAACCAAGAAGGGAGGCATGAAGCCACCGCCAAAAGCAGCATCGAGAGTGTTGCCGGTGCCTTGGAGGCTACGAATTGGTGCAGTCAACATTCTTTGCACTAAAATACAAAGTAAAACTACTGGCCACAAAATGAGGTTGCCTGTTAGATCTTTGATCCATTTGCCAAAAGTGTTTTTGCCAGGAATAGCACCAAACATCAAAATGATGGGGGAGAAGATGATTTGAATTAAGACGGCAACGTAGGTTTTGATTAATTCAAAAAAGACTTTGAAGGCGGCGACCAATACTGCCAAGCCAACAATTACGGCACCAAATAAACTGGACAGCCAAGCCAAGGCTTCGCCAAGCCAACCGATGTTGAGGGCGTCTTCCATAAATTGCTCGATGGTTTCCTGTACTCCGTCGGTACCTTGAAACATCAAGCCGACCAAGCCAAGTAAATTATTGTTGATGACTTCTGGACCCTCACTGAAGAAGCCAGCCACCATGTACATGGCAACATACATCAAATCAATCATTAATCCGGCAATAGCATAAGAAAAAGTCACCGCCAACATAGCCACAATCACACTTGGAATGGCTTGCTGGGCGGTGATGGCAGCCTGACCAACTTTGGTGCGGAACATGATCATAAAACCAATGACTAGAAAAATAACTACAAAAAACAGATAGGCTAAATTACGGAAAGCTTTCCAAGTTTCTAGAATAGGATCGAGAGCGGAGAAACCCAAGCCCTGAGCTTGAGCCTCGGGAATAATCTTGGCTGATTTCATTATGTCGGCTACGTAAGTCTTGGTGGTGGCTGGTGGCTCGTAAAGAGCGACGATGCCTCGATTAACATCACTAATGAGCCCATCACCCATGCTTTCTCGCAACATGGAGGTTTCTTGAGCATTGAGGCCACCTAGTTTGGCGACAGCACCACCACCTGCTACTGAGGCAAAAATATAAGTGAGAGTGCTGCTGTTTGCACCAGTGACATTATTTTCTTGGTTGACGTTTTTGGAAATGATAGCTTGACCATAGCTTTTGGTAGCTGGTTTAACACCAAAAAAACTCTTGATAGCATCGAGAAAATCTGCTTTGGCTGGTTGAGCTGACGCAAAAAAACATGAGAAAACCAAAAACAAAACCAAAAGCAGGCGTGAGCCCTTTTTCTGCATCATAAGACAAGTATATTTTAGATTGAATTGAAGTGATTTGCAAAGTCAAAACCAAGCTCTAGCTTGACAAGATTGAGTAAAAGCATTAAAACAATCACAAATGATCGATCAAGCACAAACTGCTAAGTTCAAGGACATTCTCACTTTCAGCAAAAACACTTTAGTCATTTTTCCTAGTTTAAGTAATGTTGCAGACTTAGATCTATTTCT
>DITI01000027.1:5696-11415 GCA_002422765.1 Candidatus Pacebacteria bacterium UBA6188
TAAAAATGCCGGCAGAAATTAGCGCCTTATTGGAACTGCAAAAAGTTGAGGATCAACTCGGTAAAGAAAATTTACTCATCAGCTTTCCTTACCAAGAAGAACAGGTTGATAAGGTTTCCTACTACATTGGCGAGCAAGATCAACGTTTTTACCTCACGATCAAGCCTAAATCAGGAGTAACCCCGCTAGACAGCGCCCAAGTTGAATTTTCTTATGCCGGCACCCAGGCTGACTGTTTGGTTTTGCTAGGAGTAGAGGATTTGGAAAACTTGGAACAACTTTATTTTGCTTACGAGAGTCTCTACAAAAACAACAATAATCACTTGGTGACAATTAACAGTTTTATTCCAGATTTTGGCACTCTCAATCTAGACATTTCTCCAGCCAATTCATATTGTGATGCAGTTTTTTATTTACTCAAAGATTTGGCCGAAGATGGTGACTTTCTGGCCAAGAGCAATTTACCAACCTTGTTGCTTTATGGCATTGAGCACAAAAGTAATGGCTTGCAAGCTCTAACCGTCAATGCTCAGACCTTTATGGCTGTAGCAGAACTGCTCAATCTAGGCGCTAATCGCCTGTTTCATTTAGCTGAAGAGAAAAAACCAAAACTAAAAAAGCCTGAAGAGATCAAGGTCCAGAATTCGCTCCGAGCTCATTCAATAAAATAGCAGTGGTGATAGAGCCGGCGCGTTCAAATTTGGGATATTTTCTGCCATCGCTTAAGTTTTGACAGGCCCAAGAATCAGAAAAACAATTCTCGGAGGCTGCTTGAACGCGAATTTGAATCTCTTCTTCTGACCAAGTGGTTTTTGCTCGCAAGCTTTCAGCAATTTTATCAAGTTCTGTTTGAGTCCCGTCAGTTTGGCAACTAAATTCAATGCGATCTTCGCAAAAAATTAAATCCATGTCGGAGTGTCTTTGATCAACATAACCTAAGGGGTGGGGGTGATCTTCACCAAAGAATTGAGCCTCACACTTGCCTCCTTGGCGCCAACGAGTTGGTCTAATATTGTTGTCTTCATCGCTGCTACAATTCATGTTGCCATAACCATTATAGGCACTAACGGCCACCACCAAATCTTCATACTGCATGTTGTTTTTGTCAAATTTGCCTGGCCATTTTTCTATCAAGTGACCCATGGCGCCAACAGCATCCTCTTTGAGGCTTCCTCCTTTTAGTTCTAAGCCATCCCACAACGATTTATTGGGGTCCAGACCAGCTTCTATCCAGTGAATGCCAGCAGCTATTTCACAAGGAATGCCCGTTTTCTCTTCGGCATACTTGTATGCTTCGACGTGTTCTTGACTAATAAGGGGAAAAATTTCATTATCAAATTGTTCTTGCGCGAACCCAGGAATACCGCTCGCAGAAGGCAAGCCTTTAATGTTTTTGAAAGCCTCGCCATCACAGACGGAGGCAAGTTCTCCCTCAGGATTGCCACTACAGCGACCTAGAAACATGTCTTCAATTCTCTGACAGGAAAGAATGTAGTTGTAAGTGTCGTGGAAAGTGGTGCGCAAGGTTTGTTGAATTTTACGCACCATGAAACCTAGGCCAAAATCTGGAATTAGCATCTCGCCTCTAGTTTCACTAAAACCCACTCCGAATTGGTAACGTGAGCACTTCATGTGAATTTGTTTGACACCATTCACAATAGTGACTTCAGGCACACATTCATTGATAGGATTAATAAGGTCAACTGCTGAAAAACCAATGTTGGCGTCTTTGACAGTGTAGTATTTGGGAATGACGCCTTTTTTGTTTTCCATGTCCTCAATCACATTGTTGCGAATGAGATCAAAAAACTGGTCTTCATCCCAGAAAATTGCCAGCGATTTGTTAACATCTTTAATAGTCTCTCCAAGTGGAAGTACCAGATAAACGTTAACTAGCATGTAAGACTCTAGATCTGGAGGGTCATTATCAATTATTAATTTCCACTCAAAAGGGTTGGTGTCGCTAGAAGCCAAATGATTGGCAACTTGAGTGTTAGCAGGACTTTCGTAGAGGTTGTCCTTTAAATCTTTGGAGGCGGGGGTAAAAAGATCGCCCGCCACTTCCCAATTGAGGTCTTCTTGGTTAAAAATCAACTCCACACCGCTGGCTTCAGCTTGCTTTTCTACCTTGGTAAAGCCGCCTATATCTAGTGGTTCGCCATTCTCGTCTACGGTTTTTTGAATAATTCTCAGGGTTTCATTGCGACACTTCAATTCCATGCCATTAATCATGTCTTCAATGACATTATTGAGGGCATTCTCTGGTTTACGACGACACTGAGGATAAAAAGATGGACAATTCATCACTTTTTCACCATCCAAAATGAGCGGAGCAGCCTTGGCTGCTTCATAAATAAATTCCCGCTTAGCTGTTTGGTCGGCCCGATCTTTTCCGTTTTGCTCATGGGTTTGGATGGCCATTTTGGTTAATTCCAAAGTGTCGATGTTGCCGGCAATTCTAGATTTATTGGTGCCAAAATCTGGAATTTTGAAAGCAATAAAAATGGGAGCGTGTGCCCAAGAGTCAATTTGGGCTGGCGGGTCATTTTGGAGCCAATAAAATTTATTGTCTGGATATTCTTCTTTGCCTTTATTTTGTTGAGGAGAAAGAACAAGAAAAGCCAAACGATAAAGACTGTCCAGATCAATAGAAATGGCTTTGACTGCTTCCCTTAGCTTGGCAATTTTGACTGGTTCGACAGTGGGAGGATCGTAATCAGTGGAAGTGGTGGTGACATCCCCACCAGTGATATCAAAACAGACTTGTTCGTATAATTCTTTACCATGTAGATCAGGACGAATTTCTGCAAACCATCCTCGCAAGGCATTCATATAGAAAGCTACTTTTTCAATGCTTTCTCCTGGCTCAAGATTACCGCTACTTTCTCCAGCTACTAAAGGACGACTATTGCCTTCTTCATCAACCACGATTTGGAATGAATATTCTTTGTTGAGAGTGCATTCTTCGCCCTCTAGCTCGTCACAGATTTGGGCTGAAGCGAGAATGTTTTGTGTTTTGGCCAGACATTGTTGATAATCTGAGAGCAGTCTTTTACTTACTCCAGAAGAATTTAGTTTGTAAGTGTCATTTTCAGTTTGTTGGCCAGCGCCAAACATGCCTTCAAGTGAGCTGTTTTTAACGATGTCATAACGAGATTGCAAACCACGCATCATTGGAATGCGAGCTTTAGAGTAATCAACGACGTAGTTGTCGACGCCACCAAATTCAGTGGGGTCGAGACCATTGTAAAAACTTTGTTCTGGAGGTATATCTTGACTAAAAAATTTGCCAATGTCACCAAACAAATCTTTATCTAACCACCACTCCATGCCTCCGCAGTGAGCTTCATAGCCTTGATCGCGAATCATGGTGTAGAGAAGATCTTCATAGTTAACGCCATCATCTTTATTGGGCAAAAACATAGGCATCAGAGTGTGATAAATAGCCATGTCTCGTTCTTCAGCAGGCTTTTGGGCGCTGACTAATTCAGCAAAACTCAAGATGGAGAAAAATAGAAAAAAAAGAACCAATAGTGTTTTCTTGATAAAGTGATGCAACACGCCTTCATTATACTAATAATGCTAATTCTAAGAAAGGATGCCAATTCCAAAAATGAGTTCTAGAAGTTGAGCAATCCAGTAAGCGGCAAAGAGAATGATAAAACCAAGAATGGCGCTGGTGATTTTTTGTTTGCCTTCTTCTAAACCTTTGGAGCTGGCTGCGCCAGTTAACATTTGGAAGCCTCCCAAGACCAAGATAACAAAAAGAATGATGCCAGCAATAGGAAAGACGAAACTACCCAGTGCACGACTAATGATTTTACCAGGAGTGCTGAGGTCAAGACTACTGCCACCGATGGCAAGAGGGTTGAGGCTATTAAGGGTCTCTCCAGTTACTTCAGTGTCGCTGATTGCTACATCAGTTGAACTGCATTTACCATTGATCACCCAGCCACAACAAGTGTCGCCATTTTCCATGCCATTCTCGCCACCACCTCCGCCACAAATACAAGATTTACTGCCAGCTGGATAACTTTGGCCACAAACAGCCACTCCACTAGCTTGTTCTTCTGGATCGGCACTCAGACATTGATTGTCTTTGACAAAGCCACAGCAAACAGCTCTATTCCAAAACCAACCCTCATAATATCCTTCCCAACCGCCTCCATCACAATTACAAGTCGCTCCAGTGGGCACGCTAGCATTGGAATTTTTTTCACCGCAAGTGTAAACCAAAGGGTCGCTATTGGCTTTGCAGGAGCCATTAACATTAAAGCCACAACAGTATTGAGCGACACTTGGTACTCCTGGGGTGCCAGAAGTGATGTAACTCATAAAAGCAGCTTGATTGCCAGAACTAGCACATTGGCAAAGGCCAGCAGAAGAGTCTCCGGACATCACAGGAAAAGTCTGTCCACAACTATAAGCTTGAGCTTGAGAGGAAAAATAAAGACCGAGGCTTATCTGGACAATGAGGGCAAAAAGAATTTTCTTCATTATTTTATTCTCCAAAACCTGGAATATGCAGAATTGATACGCCAATGAATTGCAAAATGGTGACCGAGAAGATTACAAACAATAGGCCGATGATGGCGGAAGTAATAATCTCTCTGGCTTCTTTGGTTTTGTTGGGGTCGCCCTGAGAAACTGAAAGCATAAAAGAGCCAACCAGGATCATTACTAAAACAACTCCTCCGCCGACAGCCAAGCCGATGGTGATGATGGTTTGAATAATACTCTCAGGTTTGCTGGGAATACAACCAACTGCAGTCCAAACACCATTGTTGGTAAAACAAGTCATGCAGGCATCATATTGATCAGTGCCTTTTTTGATTTGTGAGCAGAGCTCGTAAAGAGAGCTTTGTAAAACTCCCAAGTCAGAGTCACACTCGTCGTCGCTACAAGCCGCTTGCGCTTCTGGAGCGTAAGGGCTCTCATAAGTTTGAGCTTCTACTTCAGTGCCGTCATTAAAAGTGCCACTTGGCAAGGTAACTCTAAGCGCATATTGGCAATTGGTTTTGATTTTGTCTCCAGGAACGGTGCTTTGCCATCTTCCGCCAACAGCGTAGCCGACAAGCTTATAGTCTGGACAACCCATGCCTTTGCCAATCATGTCAACTTGAACATAAACATCGTCTGGAACAACTTTGCCATTATTGTAGGCGATGCCAGTAAGATTAATTTTGACATCAGTCCCAGCTACGGTGCAGCCAGTAAAAAAACCACAACTTTGTTTGGTGCCATTGGCGTCTGTTCGTTCTTGCCAGATTTCTTTGCCAGGCACCCTAGGTGTGGGATCGGCTGCAGAGATAGGATTGGAGTGGGAGAAAAAGGCAATAAAAGAGAAAAGAACTACCAGAGCTAATTTTCTCATTCTTTCCATGAGTATATTAAACCATTAAAGAGCTTCAAAACCAAGCTTTTATTTAGTATGATGGAGACATGTTCTTTTCCCGTCGTTTTAGTTTGTTTGGTTTGTTGTTGATGTTGGTTGGGTTTGGTTTTTTTAAATTTTCTTTTTTTGCAAATGCAGTTGACTGTGATTCTGAAGAATCTTGTGGAATGGAAATAGAAAAACTTAAAAAAGATCTTGAAGCGTCAACTAATGCCACAACTCCACTTGAAAAACAAGTTGAAAGCTTTGAAGCCCGTATAAATTCTGCCAGAACTGGCATTGCCAAGGCAAAACAGCAAGCTGAAGACTTGTCGCTTAGTATTA
>DITI01000038.1 GCA_002422765.1 Candidatus Pacebacteria bacterium UBA6188
AACAAACAAATTTGTCTAGCAACTCTAGCTCCTTCTCGAGCATAAAGGACCGGATCGACCAAAAGATTGTATCCTTTTGTCTGTAATTTGTCAATTAAGCCATCAAGAAAGTAAGTCCTTTTGGGAGTTTCTACTCTTGGAAAAACTATCGCCACTATGGCGCCATTATTTAAAACTTTAGCGAAAGACTTAAAAGAGCCTAGATACATCTTTTCCAGACCGCGGAAAACATTAGCTAGCTCATGATCTGAAGGAGTTTGTTTGCCTAAAAATGGTTCTGTCACCAGCAGATCAATTTTCTTGGCGAAATTGCTTTGCTCAATGTGGCTAGCATCACTATAAAAAACCTTGGTTTGAATTGTTTTGGCATACTCTTGCTTAAACCATTCGAGATTGTCGCGAGTGCCAAAAACAGCATTTTGATCAATGTCTGAACCACAAACATCTAGATTTCTCATGCCTGCTTCAAGCAAAACCGTACCTGTGCCACAAAAAGGATCGTAAAGCAGAGGTTGACCTTGGTTTTTTTGTTGCCATAGACCAAAGGCAATATTAACCATCATGCGAGCGACCTTGGGTGGTAACATGCCTTTTTTGCGATCAGCATAAGGCTTGCTGCGATCTCTCTTGGTCCAGTCGTCGATGTCTTGGACGGCTTTGACCTGAGCTAGAAGTAGTTTGTCACTAGCTTGATGATTGTAACTCAAAATTTCAGTAGCATTGCTGTGGTGAGATAAGAGAGCACTCTCGCTTAATTCAGCAGAAAAATAACGAGCTTTTTTGCCATTCTCTTTGATTAAATCTTTGATATCAGCATTACTGATTTCTCGTTGACCTTTACCAATCTGACTAAAGGTAAAATAAGGATCACTGCTTTGAGAGAGTAAGATTGCGACAACTTCTTCAACTAATTCTTCATTGGTGAGAGTGTTGGCAAGTTCTTTGATTACAGTAAAAATTTTAACTGTACCACCCAAAACATCAAGCATCTCTTCAACTAAATTAGCTTCGCTTTCAAAAGCAAAAAGTTGATCTTCTAAAGGTTCTAGAGTTAGATTTGGATAAAGAGACTCAAATTCCAATTTCGAAAGAAGAGTGGTATTGCCAAAAAGAATGAGGAATTTGGGCATAAGGAACGATCGAGCTTTGTCTTAGGCAATCTTCAAAACTTTGACAGTGCTCTGATACTGACGGTGACCACGCACCTTTCTGTATCTGGATTTAGACTTGTATTTGGCGACACGAATCTTCTCGCCTTTTTGGTTGGAAACTAATTCACAAGAAACTTTGGCACCCTCAACTAGAGGTTGACCAATTTGGCGATCTTTGTCGGTCACCAGCAATAAAACGTCGGTCACGTCGAATTTACTACCTGCCTCTTCGCCGAGTTGATCGACCAAAAATTCATCGCCCTCCTGGACTTGATATTGCTTGCCTTGTAATTGAATGATTGCGTACTTTGACATAATGAAACTGGATTATATCAGATTTGTGGCTCTAGTAAAAGCTGTGAATTGCTTTCTTTTTTAGACTAGCAATAATTGACTGCGCCACGCCCAAAGCAAAAAATAAAGAAATGACACTACTGCCGCCGTAAGAGAGAAAGGGCAGAGTAATGCCGGTGATGGGCAGAATCGCCAAATTCATGCCGATATTAATCAAGATTTGGGTTAAAAACATCATAAACAAAACCAACAAATAAAGCTTTTGGCCAAAATCTTCTGCCTTAATAGCAAAATAAAATAAATAAGCCAATAGAACAAAATAAAGTGCTAAAAGAAAGAAAGCTCCCACAAAGCCCCATTCTTCGCTAAAAGAAGCAAAAATAAAATCAGTTTGTCTCTCTGGTAAAAATCTCAAGTGTGATTGCACTCCTTGACCCAAGCCTCGTCCCCAAAACTGACCACTACCTACTGCAATTAGAGCCTGACGAGCATTATAAGCACTGCTGCTTTCTTGAGCCCCGCTCTGCACAACGGTCTGAGTTTGGTAGAGATGTAAGAAGCCTAATAATCTGTTTTTTTGATAATCCTTAAACACTAGTGTCCATAAAAACAAAACGCCCACAAGAATTAGGGTTAAAAGAGCGAAGCTTTGTTTTAGATTCAAGCGATTGAAAAACAAGAAGATCGCCATCGCAGCCATAAAAACTAAAGCTGTGCCAAAATCTGGTTGAGCCAAAATCAAAACTGAGGGCAAAGCGACAATCAATAAAGTTTTCAACAACAAAAACCAAGTGAATTGTTTTTCACTTCTAAAAAAATTAAGTAAATAAAGAGCCACAACTGGCACGGCTAATTGCGAAGGCTGGAATTTAAAACCAAAAGGTAAAACCAACCAAGCTGAGATACCTCTAGTAACTGAGCCGTAAATTAATAAAAAAAGCAAAAGCAGATTGAGTAATAAATAAAGCCACTTGGACATTTGTAAATGGAAAGTAAAAGGTGTTTTCCAAGCTAGAAAAAAAACCAAAAAAGCCAAGGCAAAAGAAAGAGCTTGCTTGTAAAGCAAATCCGGCACAATGCTACGCAAAGTAGTCAAAGAAATGATGGTGAAAAGTCCCAAAACCACCAATAAAAAATACTTGCGCATAAAAACTAGTATAACCGAAAGCCATGGCTCCTAAATCAGGAGTTTGACTTCCTCACCTTCTTTAAGCTTAGTGTTAGTCTTGGTCTCAATTTCAGCTTGAAAAGCACTAGGCCAAGCTGGCAGCTGCATATCAACCACTTTTTCTAGGTCAAGTTGAGCAACTTTGCGCAAATCTTGAATCTGACGAATAATTTCTCTAGCTTCTCCCTCTGCCTCTAGTTCTGGAGTCAGGGTAAAATCATAATCAACTAGCAAATCACCATCTGCTTTCAACCAATTAATTTCTTTAACATTAAGCTCAGCTTTAAGTAAAGCTTCTAGCTCTTTTTGATGAGCCAGAGAACCAAAGCCACTCACTTGCAGACTTGCTAAAGGCTGACGAGCTTTGACTTGCTTGAGTTTACGCAAGGCGTGAGCTGCTTCAATAATTTTGCGTAAAGTAAGCATTGAAGTTTCTAGTTCTTTGTCGATCAACTCTTTTTTAAGCTCAGGAAACTTAGCCAGATGAACAGAACCTTGCTCATCAATCATGTTGTGGTGAACCAATTCGGCAAAGAATGGCACTACCGGTGCAAAAGCCTTGGCCAGTTCATAAATTACCGTAGCAAAAACTTGACTAACTTCTTTGTTGTCGGTAGCTTTAATTCTTTCTCTAGAAGAACGTAAGTACCAAGTTGAAAGCTCATCGATGAAAGGCGCTAATAAACGACTGGCCTTCATCACTTCGTAAGCATCAAGCTGTAAAGTTAATTCCTGAATCACACTTTGCAAGCGACTCAAAATCCAGCGATCCAAAATATGTTGAGGCTTCTGGCCACTCTCCAGATCAAAAAAGCCAGCTTGCTGATTGGCGAAGGTCTTGTAGAAAGCTAAAACATTCCACCAAATCACAAAAACTCGACGACGCAAATTAGCCACATCTTTTTCAGCAAAATTAAGAGTTTCTGCTTTCACTGCTGGTGAAGACATTAGATAAAGACGCAAAGCATCGGCTCCATATTTCTCCAAAATCGCTCCTGGCTCTGGATAATTTTTCAAGCGTTTACTCATTTTTTTGCCATCCTCAGCCATGATTAAGCCGGTACACATGACGTTCTTGAAAGAACTACTTTCTCGATCAGTGCCTAAAGTCAAAGCTGTCGCCAAGACATGGAGGGTGTAAAACCAACCACGAGTTTGATCTTGACCTTCTGAAATAAAATCAGCTGGAAAAGCCTGTTTGAAAAAATCTTGATTCTCAAAAGGATAATGTAATTCACCATAAGGCATTGAGCCAGACTCAAACCAACAATCTAAAACTTCTGGAATATGACGGTAAGTCTGACCATCTTTGACAAATTCGATCTTATCCACAATGTGTTTGTGTAAATCAGTCACTTTTTGACCAGATAATTCTTCTAGTTCNNCCCCAATAGCGATTGCGTGAAATCGCCCAATCACGAGCACCTTCTAGCCATTTGCCAAAGCGTCCATGCTTGATGTGATCTGGTTGCCAGTTGATTTTCTCGTTATTACTCAGCAATTGCTCTTTAAAAGAACTAACTTTCACGTACCAGCTGTCAGTGGCGTAGTTGAGGAGAGGAGTATCACAACGCCAACAATGTGGATAACTGTGTTCGATTTTTTTCTTGGCGAAAAGGGTTCCTCGAGCCGCTAAATATTTAATAATTTCAATGTCAGTGGCCTGAGGATTGTCTTTTGGTTTAACTTCCATTCCGGCAAAGTCAGTAACCTCTGCACTAAAACGCCCGTCCATGCCAACGTGTTGCAATAATTCAATTCCTTCAGCTTGACCAGTTTTATAATCATCCTCACCAAAAGCTGGAGCGATATGCACAATTCCAGTTCCTTCTTCCGTACTCACAAAATCGCCAGCGACCACTCGAAAAGCCTTGGCCCAAGTAGCAAAATAGGGGAAAATTGGAGCATAAGTCAAACCTAGCAAATCTTCACCCTGCACAGACTCCAGCACCAACTCAAAATCTTTATCAGCAATAATTTCAGCCAAACGAGTTTTGGCTACAAGTAACAAACCTTCTTCACCAACAATTTTAACCACCACATATTCTAATTTGGCACCTACAGCCAATAGAACATTGCCTGGCAAAGTCCAAGGAGTAGTTGTCCAAGCCACAGCGTAAATTTTCTCACTAGTTTCGATCTTCAGTTTCTCTGCTGCGCCTTGTAGCTCAAATTTGGCAAAAACTGAGATGTCTTTAACATCTTTATAGCCCTGAGTCACTTCGAAATTAGATAAAGGCGTACCGCAACGAGGACAGATGTGCATTGATTTATGACTTTTATAAATTAAGCCTTTGTCCCAAAGTTGACGAAACACCCACCAGACAGTTTCCATGAAATCTTTGTCCATGGTCTTATAAGCATGATCCATGTCGATCCAGCGCCCAATGCGACGAATAGTGCTTTTCCATTCCTGTGCATAGGTTAAAACTGTTTGACGACAAGCTTCATTGAATTTGTCGACACCATAGCTCTCAATGTCTTTCTTACTATCAAGCTTGAGCTCTTTTTCAATAATATTCTCAACTGGCAGACCATGACAATCCCAACCCCAAACGCGGCGCACGCGCTTGCCTTTCATAGTTTGATAACGAGGAATCAAATCCTTAATAATCGATTGCATGAGGTGACCATAGTGAGGTAAACCGGTAGCAAAAGGTGGGCCATCATAAAAAGAAAAGGAATTTTCTTCACTTCTTTGTTCTACTGATTTTTGAAAAGTTTGATCTTTGTCCCAAAAATTTAGAATTTCTTGTTCTAAGACTGGAAAGTCTGGTGTTTGTTTAAAATCTTTGATTTTCATTGTTGTGTCCTTATAAGTTAACAATCTTTGTCTCATTCAGTGATTCGCGTTTAAATAAAAACTACCCATTTATGCTCTTGCCACGCGACTTCAATGGACTTCATTAAAAAACAAAAAAGCCCACTCAAAAACATAATTTTGAGCAGGCTTATCTTATTTAAGATAAAGGTACCAGCCGCTTCTCTGAGACTAATGTCTCTACTTGATTAATAGCGATTACGGGCTAACCCGGCTTGTTCTAATCAATTTTGCTAAGCAAAAAATTTCTTCAAGCACCTCGCCATTGATAGTGGCTCGATAGGTTTTAACTAAACTAAGGAAATTATAGCACAATTATCTATCTCTCAAAAAAGCAGGCACATCAAACTCAGCGAATTCGTCATCACTCTCAATGTCTTCTTTTTTGTCACTCTGATCATCACGCTTCTTCTCATCTTTTTTGCGTAAATTAAAAAGAGCAGAGCGCACAAAAGGATTGTGACTTTCTGTTAGCTCCTCTTCTTTTTTGGGTTTGCTAGTTACAATTTGTGGCTGAGTAAAACCACTCGGAGCGCGGTCAATCTTCTCTTCTTCAACTTCCAACTCTTCTTGCTTCTTGTAAGTAGCGGTTGGACCAGTCATTTTACGTCTAGATTCACGACCGTAGGCTCCAAACATCGCTCTTGGACCAGAGCCGGTGTAATTATCACCAAAACCAGTAGCAATAACACTAATCTTAATCTTGGAACCCATGTTTTCATCGATGGTGGCTCCAAAAATAATGTTAGCATCTGGATCAGCACTATCAGCAATCACCGCGGAGGCATCAGAGACTTCGCTCATGCCCATATCTGGACCACCGGTAATATTATAGAGAATACCCTTGGCACCATCGATGGAGACCTCCAAAAGTGGGGAAGAAACAGCCATGCGAGCAGCTACAACTGCGCGATCTTCTCCTGAAGCCTCGCCAATACCCATTAGGGCAGAGCCGGAATCAATCATGATTGTTTTCACATCAGCAAAATCAACATTAATCATGCCTGGTACGGTAATTAGATCGGAAATACCTTTGACTCCCTGACCCAGAACATTGTCAGCCAAACGGAAAGCATCGATAAAAGTCATTTTCTTATCAACAACTTCGAGCAAGCGTTGGTTAGGAATCACAATTAAAGTATCAACGGTATCGCCCAAAGCCTCAATGCCTTCATCAGCAGTTTGCATGCGACGAATACCTTCAAAAGCAAAGGGTTTGGTCACCACCGCCACAGTCAAAGCACCAGCTTCCTTGGCGATTTCCGCGATAATGGGGGCTGCACCAGTTCCAGTGCCACCACCCATGCCAGCGGTAATAAAAACCATATCAGTATCAAATAATAGATCCTTGAGTTTTTCACGACTTTCTTCGGCTGCTGTACGACCTACTTCCGGATCAGCTCCAGCACCTAGACCTCTGGTGAAGTTGGTACCAATTTGCATTTTGGTCTCAGCTTTAGACACCAAAAGAGCTTGCGCATCGGTATTGACGGCAATGAATTCCACTCCGCTAATTTGCTTGGATAAAACCATCGAGTTGACAGCATTGCTGCCACCACCACCCACGCCAATCACTTTGATTTTGGCAAAAGTAGTATTTGAAGGTTTAACTAATCCCATATGGGTTCCTAATTACACTTTTTATATCAAACTATTACATATAAATCAAGGCAAGATTGATTTACTAGCTTTTTTGATTTTTTCGATTAAATTCTTTAATAAATCTTTGGGTAAAATACTTTGCCAATTAAATTCTTCACTCACAATGGTCACGTTCCCTTGAGATAGAGCATATTCCAACAAACCTACCGCCACTGTAAAATTAGGTTTTTTGATGTCTTCAGTCAAACCCTCAATTTCTTCAGGATGAGCTAGTCTCACTGGCAAATTGCTAACTTTCTTGGCTACCTCAGTGACAGAAGCGGTCATTGCGCCACCACCAGTCAGAACCAAACCGGCTGGAATTTTGTTACCAGACAGAAGATCTGCCTTATCTAATTCTTGCATAACCAATTTAAAGATTTCTCTAACTCGAGGCTCCATAATGCCGCCAATCAAGGTTTTTTTGGACAAAAAATCATTATGAGTAATGCCAACTTTTTCTGGATCAATGACATCAAGTTTCTTTTTCCTCTTGGTGAAATCAACTTTTGATTCCCCTGGATGCGGTCTTAAATCATCATCGGCATTATCAGTCAAATAAAGCTTGAGTTTTTCTGCGTCATCCATGGGAATGCGACAACCAAGAGCAATATCTTGAGTGATATGTTTGGCTCCAATGGGTAAAACTGCTGAAAACTCTAGAGTACCTTCGACATAAGCAAGCACGCTGGTGGTGCCAGCTCCAATGTCAACCAGAACTGCTCCCAACTCTTTTTCAGTTTCAGTTAAAGCTACCCGAGAAGCGGCAAGAGCGGAAAAAACAAAAGCGTCAACCTTGACCCCCATGTCACCAATACATTTTTCTAGATTGCGCATGGCAGTACTCAAACCAGTGATGATGTGAGCCTCAGCTTCCAAACGCACTCCGGTCATGCCAATTGGATCTTTAACTCCATCCTGAGAATCAACTTTAAAATCTTTGGGAATAACATGGATAATTTCTCGATCAGCTGGCATTGAAACTGCTCTAGCAGCCTCAATCACGCGGTCAACGTCGCTACGCACAATTTCTTGATCGCTGGAAGCCACTGCCACTACACCCTTGGAATTCTTGTATTTGATGTGTACTCCAGAAATGGAAACAATGGCGCTTTTGACACTCAAGCCAGCCATCCGCTCCGCAGCGTCTAAACCCTGACTAACAGTGTTTAAAACTTGTTCCAAATCAATAATCATGCTTCGCTTCATGCCTCTGGAAGAAACCACTGAAAAACCTAAAACTTGCAATCTTTTGGCTTCAGTTACCCTAGAAATCAAGGTCGTACACTTGTCACTGCCTAAATCAATCGCAGCAATTATTTGTTCTTTACTCATATGTTTCAATCATAGACTATACAAAATTTTAAGAGTAATGTCTATTGCGCAACTAGAAGTCCTTGAGCACCGGCAAATTAAAACGCATATCAAGTAAGTTCTTGC
This sequence comes from Candidatus Pacebacteria bacterium UBA6188, assembly GCA_002422765.1. Taxonomy (GTDB): domain Bacteria; phylum Patescibacteriota; class Microgenomatia; order UBA1400; family PJMF01; genus UBA1364. Next base: position 8,516 of record DITI01000038.1, read on the forward strand.
TTGGCAATAGAATTCGACTCTCTTCTTGCTTCAAAATTACAGCCAAACGCTCGATCTGGTAAGCAAAGTCTTTTTGGTCATCTAAAAGCACTTCTATTTCCGGCAAAAATAAGTGAATTTCTTGATCATTTTGCCAAACAATTTGCTCTGGCACAAGCTGCTGTTGATTTAGAGCTAAGGCTAAGGTCAAAAATTTGTGGTGATAGACTTCGTCTAAATAAGCCCCGTCCAAGGACAATTCGCCCATAAATTCTATGCTTGGCAAAACTAAACTGGCTTGATCATTTTTTAGCTTATTGTTTTGATTGAGCAAATATCTTTCTTGACCGATGATTAGACGATAATCTGGTAACTTAGCCATCAGCAAAAGATCAGCTTCTCCAGACAAAGATTTTTTAATCTCAGCATACTGGTAAACTTGGCTGTAGTTTTGATCAGCCAATAAGCTGTCCCAAAAGGGATCATTTTCTAAATCTGTAAAAAACAAAGACTTGCCTCTGAAGTGCTGATTAATTTGCTCACAAACTCCAGCTTCTAAAGCTACCTGCGTCACAGTGCAATTAATTTTTTTAAAAACAAAAATGGAATTTAATAGTAAAGTAAAAACTAAGCCAAAAACAAAAAAGGGCAAAATTTTCACAAGCTGTTTTTTTCCTTATAAGTCAGATCTAAAAGCTGATAGAGTTTGGCGCAAGCTTGGTTGTAGTTATTATTTTTGGCCAAACTAGCACGCATTTCTCGATAATTTTTTTCTAAATGTTCTACGCTATCCAAAAAGGTCACATCGTCCAAATGCTCTTGCTTTAAAACTAAAGCTCCATTGATTTTCTGCATCAATAAAGCATTAGCCATCTGCTCATCTTGGTAAGTCTTGGGTAGAGGAATTAAAATTGCTGGCAAAGGAGCAAGAGATAATTCTAGAACAGCATTGGCTCCTGATCTGGAAATAGCAAATTTGGCGTGCTGATAAATCCAAAACAAATCCTCTTCCTCAATCCATTCTTTGATGAAATATTTATCCTGCAAGTCTTTAGGTAGTTGTTGTCGAATTTTACTAAGTTGTGACAGAGAATCTTTTAATTTATTGGCTCGACCACATTGATGAATTAGGGTGTAGTTTTCCAACAATTTTTTTAAGTTTGCTCTAATCAAATCATTGATGATGAAAGAACCTTGATTGCCACCCATAACGAGGAGAAGGTTTTTAGCTTCTTTCGGTAGCCAAGCTGGCCTTTGCAAATCTTTAGCAAAAAGCCTCTGTCTCACTGGGTTACCTGTCAAAACAGCATCTTTTCTTTTGAGATATTGATTGGTTTCTTGATAAGAAATAGCTACTTGATCAGCTAAAGTTGCGATAAACTGATTGGCTTTGCCCATGACCACTGTCTGTTCGTGAGTGATTAGAGCAATGTTTAAGCTCTTAGCAGCGAGAGCAAATGGCACCGCTAAATAAGAACCAAAGGATAAGAAAAGATCAATTTTTTCTGCCTGTAGAATTTTCCTAGCGGCTTGCACAGTCTTGGGAAAAGTCAAAAAATTAGCCACTTGATTTAAGAAAGAATGATTGACAAATTTAACAGCAGTAAAAGGAATAAATTTAATTCGTCTTTTTTCCACCTCTGCTTTTTCTACAGATTTTTGGTTGAGTTTCTCTTGGCTATAAAGACGACCCACAAAAACCAATTCGTGCTCTGGATGATTGGCTTGAATAAAATCAATCATGGCCAAAGCAGGAGTTAGATGGGCGCCACTCATTAGAATTCTCATATTATTTATTTTTTAATCTTAGCATGAGAAGCGATCGAGAGTAAAACACCACTTGCGACGAAAGCCATCAATAAAGAAGAGCCTCCCTGAGAAAAAAACGGCAAAGGCATGCCACTGAGGGGTAAAAGCACTACTACGGCGGAGAGATTAAATAAAATTTGTACAGCCAACCAAGCTAAAATACCGTAATAAAGAAGATACTCGTAGTTGCTTAAGTTTTTATGTCTAACCATGGCGTTGGCCAAAACAAAATAAAGCACAAATAATAAAATAATTAAGGAAGCACCCAAGAAACCAACTTCCTCAGCAACAATGGCAAAAATGGAATCACTACTTGCCTCCGGAACATAAGAATATTTTTGTTGAGAATTGCCAATGCCACGACCAAACCAAGAACCTCCACCCAAGGCAAGGGTAATCTGACGAACATGATAAGACTCGCTTAAAGTGTTTTGCTCTGGATTTAGAAAAGTCATCAGTCGGTCACGACGATAAGGACTAAGTAAAACCACCAGTAAAGCCAAGAAAAAACCGCCGCCTAAAAGAAGCGATAATAACTTCACTTCTCCTCCAGCCAAAAAATAAATGATGATGCTACTTGCCGCAATGATCATTAATGAGCCAAAGTCAGGTTGCAGCAAAATCAAAATAGCTGGCCAAAGTAAAAAAAACAAAAAGCTCTTTAAGTCCATTTTCTTGGACAGCAAATAAGCGTAAAAATTGATTAGAACAAATTTGAAAAGTTCCACTGTCTGCAAAGTTCCAAAAGGCAAAGCAATCCAGCGCCTAGCCCCATTCAGCTTCAAACCTATACCTGGTATTAAAGTTAGCACCAATAATAAAATAGCTAAAACATAAAAATGCAAAGCATATTTTTCAAAAAAACTCACTTTAATTTTGCTAACTAAAAGTAAAGTGAAAAAAGATAAGAGCAACCAAACTGCCTGTTGTCTAAAAAAATAATACTGATGACCAAAAAGCTTAAAGCTTTCAACTGTAGAAGCTTCAAAAACAAAAAATAAACCAGTTAGAGAAAGTAAAGCAATCAATCCTAAAAAAAACTTGGCAGATGATGACATTGATTTAATTTAGATCACTGCTAACCATACTCCAAAGATGGTCAGCATAATTTGTAGCAACCAGGCACGCTGCACAATTTTTGGCTCAGCCCAACCTCTTTCTTGAAAAGTTAGGTGAAGCGGCGCCGCTGGTAGAATTTTTCTCTTTAAATACTTTTTTGCAAAAAGCTGCAATAGCGAACTAAAAATTTCGATCACAAAAATAAAACCAATAATAACTAGAGCTAAAACCTTGCCAAGTAATAAACCGATCACTGCCAAAGTTGCCCCAAAAGCTAGTGAGCCAACATCGCCCATAAAAATTCTGGCTGGAAAAACGTTGAAGTAAAGAAAAGAAATCAGCGAACCCAACCAAAGTGCAATGAAAACCGACAATGGCACGTCCAAAATCGTTGAAGACAAAATCCACAAACCAAATAAAGAAAACAACAATAAACCAGCTGCCAAACCATCTAAACCGTCAGTAATATTAACGGCATTGGCAAAAGCCACAATTACAAAGGTAGCAAAAGGAATATAAAAATAACCAAGTTGCAGAGTGCCGACAAAAGGAATATGTAAAATGGAAATCTCCAACTGGAAATAGATCATGCAGGCAATAATACTTGCCAAAGCAATTTGAAGTAGTAATTTTTGCCTCATTCTCAAACCAAAAAATTTCTTGTCACTAAAGTGAAAAAACTTTTTGATGTCATCATACAAACCAAGAATCGCAAAAGACAGGAAGGTGAAAAAAAGGACGTTAATTTCAGCTTGGCTTTCATTGTGAATACTGGTTACTTCAATACCAAAATATTTAAGAGCTGGAATCATCAAAGCAAAAAATAAAGAAACCACCATTACTACCAATAAGCCACCGCCAACTGGCACTCCAGCCTTGCTAGAGTGAAATTTATCAAAAATTGGCGTTCTCTTGCCAAAAGCATCTAAGGTTTCTTGATTTAAGCGACGGAAACGCAATTTGTAAAGCAAATTGATAAAAGGCACTACAGCACTACTAGTCAAAGCAAAAGAAAAAATCAAAATACCTAAAAAAAGTGCTAATGAACCCATAGATTGTGCTCCTATTTTTGAACTCTTTCTATCTTAGCACCCATTAAAATCAATTTCTCATCTATTTTTTGATAACCTCTCTCAACTTGCTCGATGTTATGCAAAATAGTCTGACCCTTAGCACTAATCGCCGCCAAGAGGATGGTTGCTCCCGCTCGCAAATCATGAATTGTAAACTCTCCACCCATGAAACTAGTTGGGCCGAAGATTTTAATACCGTGACGATCGCTTTCCTGATGATCTTGCCAGTTAAAATTATAGAATTCGTCTGGATTTTTGACTTCAGGATTAAAGTATTCTATTTTTGCGCCCATCGCCTTGAGATCTTCCACATACTGGAAACGATTTTGCATCACTGTCTCATGAATAATGCTTTCTCCATGACATTGACAGAGTAGAGTAGCAAAAAGAGGTTGCCAGTCAGTCATAAAACCAGGATGAATTTCGGTTTCCAAATCAGTGGCTCTCAACTCACCTTTGTAGTAAAAGCGAATTCCGTAGTCACCGATTTCGTAACCAGCCCCAATTTCATCGAGCTTGTCTAGAAAGGCCTTAAGATCTTGTCGTCTAGCATTCTCCACCACAATGTCGCCTCGACTGGCGATGGCGGCACAAGCATAACTAACTGCTTCGTTTCGATCAGGCATAATCTTGTAAATTGCTCCACCAAGCTTGGACACACCTTCAATCTCAATTTTACGAAAAGGACGACGACGAATCTTAGCTCCCATTTGGTTGAGAAAAGCAATGAGGTCGTCAATTTCTGGTTCTTCAGCAGCATTTTCTAAAATAGTTTTACCTTGAGCTAAAACTGCGGCCATGATTAAGGTTTCAGTGCCAGTGTGAGTGTTCTTTTCGAATCTGTAAGTGCAACCTTTAAGTTGCTTGCAACTGGCTTTTAAAACCCCATCTTCTTGGACAAATTTAGCTCCCATCAGCTCCAATCCCATCATATGTCTCTCCAGAGGGCGTTTGCCAATTTTGTCTCCACCTGGCAGAGGCACTTCAGCTTGACCAAATTTGGCCAAAAGAACTGGAATAAAAAGGGTTGAAGCTCTAGATTGCTCGCCATGTTTGGCAGAAACAGTAGAGAATCTCATGTTACGAGTATCAATAAAAAAAGTACGCTCACCAACTCGATAAGCCTTTGCGCCTAGCTCATTGATGATACTTGCTACTAAGTCCACGTCAGAGATATCTGGCAGATTCAGCAAACGACTTTCTTTGCTTCCCAAAAGAGCAGCGATCATTAGTTTATAAGAAGCATTTTTGGCTCCGCCCACTCTCACTGAACCATAGAGGGGAGTGCCACCAGTCACAACAAAACTTGCTTTGCTCATATTTTTCTTTCTTCTTTTAAACATTTCTATTTATACTAGTAAACTCACATTTTTAAAGATGGTCCATTGAAGGAGTTGACAATAAACATAAATAAGCAATTGTGTTTATAAGCAACGACTTCACCGAGTGAGAAGAAGATTGTTAACTTAAAGAAGCAAACAATTTTCGTCGAACGTGACCAGATTTAAAGTGCGAGTTTACTAGGATAAATAGAAAACTTCTTCTTTTAGAATAACATTAAATTTTTCTAAAACTACAGTCTTGACTTTTTCAATCAATTTCTTGACGTCCTTAGCTTGCCCTTGGCCTAAGTTGACAAAAAAAGCCGCGTGCTTCTCGCTCACTTGAATGTCTCCCAATCTGGCTCCTTTCATACCTGCTTGATCAATTAAAAACCCAGCAGGAATAAAATCTAAGTGAGCAAATTGTGGAAAAAGTTTTCTGAGAAGATCGGTGTTGGGAGGATTTTGAAAAACACAACCACAACTGGGTAAATGCAAGGGTTGAGTCAGCTCTCTTTTGGCAATAGCTGCGCGCACTTCTTCTTTAACTTTATCTGGTGATGATTTTTTCAACGCAAAAAAAGCGGAAAATATAACAAGATTTTTGTCTTTTTGAAAAACTGACTGCTCGTAAGCAAACTCACATTTTTCACGTGGAAAAATATGAATCTCGCTATTTTTCACGTCAAAAACTTCAACTTGATAAATCTTATCCCCAATCAAATCTTTTAAATAATGAGCATTATTATAAATTGCTCCCCCCAGAACCCCAGGTACCCCAATAAAACCCTCCAGACCACCACCGCCTTGATTGGCTACCCTGGAAACCAGATAAGAAGTTTTAATTCCAGCATCAGCCTGATAAAAAAGTTCTTGCTCATTTTCCTCGATTAATTTGAGTTCTGCAAAATCTAAACTTAAAACCAAACCACTTAAACCTCCGTCGGCAATAATTACGTTGCTAGCACCACCAAGTATAGTAAATTTAACTCCCTGTTCCTTGCAGAAAGATAATAAATCCATAGCTTCTTGGCGAGTCTTGGCACTATAAAAAATTTCAGCCTGACCACCAATTTTAAAATAACTCTTTTTTGCAAGAGAATAATTGAAAAGAAAATTAAAACTGGGAAAATGCTTTGAAAAAAGTTTCTCTAGATTCATCAATTTTCCATTCTACCATGAAGAAACAGGCTCTTTTGAGAGTAAAAATTAAAATGGCTCAGGATAATCTGATTTGCCAATGGGACTAACACTAGAAACCGGCCAATACCTGAAAAAAACTCGGCCAATAATATCATCTTTGGTAATTGCTCCCCAAGCTCTAGAATCACTTGAATAAGGCCTATTGTCTCCAGAGACGAAAAACTCATTTGGCCCCAAGTAAACACTTTTGCCCTTAGTAGCATTGCCAGGCATGATGGGAAAATCTTCTGGAATATATGGTTCTGGCAATTTCTCTCCATTCACCCAAACCGCATTTTCTTTAACTTCCACCGTGTCTCCAGGCACACCTAAGACTCGTTTGATAAAATCACAACCAGTTCCTTCTGGACATTGCGCATCTGGCGGGGCATGAAAAACGACCACTTCACCTCTTTCTGGATCCCGAATTTTATAAGTAACCTTATCAGTCAAGACATGCTCACCATTTTGAAAATTTGGCACCATGGATTGACCATTTACCTGATGGGGTTGTAAGAAGAAGAGATAAATCACCAAAAAGATAGAAAAAGAAATCGCCATGGTCTCAATCAGATCGAGAAAAGTCGCACCAATTTTTTCTAAAGAGTTACTCATAAGAGTTTATGTTACTACTTTAAAGCTAGGGCTGACAAGCAGTATTGCTTGTCAGCCAAGCTTTGCCTTACAATAAGAACGTGACTTATCGAAAACACGCTATCGCTGGTTTTAGTTGGCAAACCTTGCAAAAAATTTTTACCACTGGCTTGAGTTTTGGCAAGATTTTTATTCTCGCCAGATTGCTTAGCCCAGAACAATTTGGTTTGTTTTCTCTGGTCATGATTGCTCTTGGTACCACAGAGAGCATTACTCAAACTGGAGTCAACATCACCATGTTGCAAGCCAAGCAGCCAATTCGTTATTTTTTGGACACGGCTTTTGTGATTGCTATTATTAGAGGTTTTTTGATTGGTTCTTTGATGATCGTCATGGGTTACTTGATGAGTCACTATTATCAAGAGCCACAGCTTATACCTCTGATTACGGTAGTTGCACTGGTGCCTATTATTAAAGGCTTCATTAATCCAGCAATTATTAGTTGGCAAAAAAACTTCAACTTCGCTAAAGATAGTTTTTATGCTTCCCTGCGTCTCTTGGTCGAAACTTCAGCTCAAATCGCCCTGGCTTTTATCTTGCAATCTGTTTGGACACTCTGTTTGGGAGTGATTATTGGCGCTATTTTTGAAGTTGGCTTATCATTTGCAATGCTCAAAGAAAAACCAGTTTTTCATTACATTAAGAGTAGAGGACAGGCTATTTTTAAAAACGCCAAGTGGCTGAGTTTGAGTAGTTTATTAAACTACCTTAATGACAATGTTGATGATTTTCTGCTAGGCAAAATCGTCGGCACTCATCGTTTAGGCATTTATCACAACGCCTACGCCCTGAGTCATAAAGCTAACTATGAGTTGTCTAAATCTGCCTACCATGGAGTAATGCCCATCTTTAGCAGGATGACTCAAGACAATGAAAAAGAACGCTTAAAAATGGCCTTTTTCAAAGCGATGTTTTCCACTCTCGGTCTTGTCACCTTGATTTCTCTACCACTTTTGCTTTTTCCTCATTTTTTTGTTGCTTTGCTCTTAGGTGAAAATTGGTTGGAAGCGACTGAAATTTTGCGACTTTTAATTGTGGCTGGCTTGGTTCACACCGTTGCCAACCTGACTTACTCACTAATCATTGCCAAAAAACAATATTTTTACCTCAACTTACACATGATTGTTTCCTTGATCTTAATTGTTTTAGGCATCACGATCCTTGGCAAAGAATTTGGTTTGCTGGGAGCCGTCACTGGCATTTTGGCTGGCAGAGTTCTCGCTTTGCCCATTGCTCTTTATGGAGCTAAAAAAAGCTTGAATTAAAATGAAAATATTTACAATTGTTTTAATTTTTTTACTTTCACTTGGTCAATTGCAAAGAGTGCAACTAAATAATCAATTAGCTTTTTATTTGCATGATTGGCTGATTGTTGCTTTTCTGATTAAAGAACTTTTTACGTTAATTCTGCAAAGAAAAAAAATTATTGAAAATTTAAAAAAAATAAAAAAATCTAGAAAAAAAATCTTTTTGATTTTTACCGGACTCGTTTTTAGCTCTTGGATTTTAGCTTTTAATACCGAGAGTTTTGACTGGCGAGCCATTCTATATCTCGCTCGTTTTGTTAGTTACCTGATTTTTGTTTATTTATTGCAAAAAAAACTGCAAAACAAAAGCTGGTTGTGGCGCTTAGTTTCTTTTAATCTTCTTTTGCTGGGTTTTATTCAATATTTATTTTTGCCAGACTTGCGTTTTTTAATTTATGAAGGTTACGATGACCATTTCTACCGCCTCACTAGCACTATTCTGGATCCAGCTTTCACTGGTCTAATTTTTGTTTTTAATTTGAATTTTTACTTATGGCAAAAAAAGAAGAATTGGGCTCTGATTGCCCTTTTTGCTCTCGGACTGCTTTTAACTTATTCCAGATCTTCTTATCTAGCCTTTTTGCTTAGCAGTCTAGTTCTTATTTTCAAAAATCAAGGCTACGACAAAAAAGCAGTTTTAGCTTTGTTACTTGTCTTTTTTGCTTGCTTGCCTTTCTTACCTAAAAAAAGTGGAGGAGATGGTGTTAACCTACTTAGAAAAACTTCAGTTGAAGCGCGACTCAGTAATGATCAGGAAATTTTACAAAGCATGAGCTCTACGCAGTGGCTCTTTGGTCAGGGACTATTTGTGCCCACTCAAAATAGAGAGCTTAATGAAAAAATTCCCAGCCACTCTCACTTCGCTGATAACATTTTTGTTTTTCTGCTGAGCAATTTAGGAATTTTGGGAACTATTGCTCTTTTTATTTTACTTTGGCAAATTGGCAATTTTGGCCAAAAGAAAAACCTAGTCTTATTAACTAGCCTTGTTACTAACGCCATGTTTAACAATGCTTTAACACAAAGCTTTGTGCTTTTGATTTTCTTGGGATTTTATTACAGTGAGGATTAAAGTCTAAACTCAACTTCAATTTGACGCTCAGTGCGATTGCCAGCCTTGTCAGTCACTATGAACTTAAGCTCATTTTTACCTTCGGCCAAGTAATAATTACTTGTAAAGTTGCCTTCTTTATCAGCCAAAACTAAACGATCATTAATCATTAATTTGGCTTCTGCTTCGGTTTTACCTTTGATGGTGAGGGTGCGATTCTTCTTTAATTCAATTAAGGCTCCATCTTGAGGCTCTTCGAGTTCCAAAAAAGGTGCTTCAGAATCTCTAACAATCACATAAGAACGAGTTTTGAGCGATTCATTGCCAGCTTCATCTACACCAAAAATGAGCAGCTCGTTTGGTCCATCTTGGAGCATCAATTCGTGTTCAAAGCGACCTTCTTCATTAGCCAGCACTTCACTATCTTGTCTCGAGTCTAGTACAAAAATGACCTTACTGTTGGCTTCAGCAAAGCCCTGCAAGTTTAAACTGGCAGAAAAAGTAGCTTCTACTGGGGTGCTGGATAAAACCGGCACTTGTGGCGGGATAGTATCTTTTTCTACAAAGGGTGATTCCCTGTCAATTACAGCAAAAAATAACCTAATTAGATTGGGTATCAATAAAAAAATAAAAACCAATAAAATAACTATGCCAAAAAAAACATAATAAAAGGTTTGTTTCTCAATTTTACTTTTTTCTTTTTTGACCAGACGTGAAACTGCCATATTTTTTTTGCTATTCTTTCTTTCGTAAAGAGAGGAGTAACGACGAGACTTGAACATAAATCTATCTTACTACAATCAAAACTGACTGTCATCTTGAGCCAAAGGTGGGAGTCGAACCCACGACCCACGGTTTACGATACCGTTGCTCTACCAACTGAGCTACTTTGGCGACTTGATTCTTAGCTCTGGAGCGACCGAAGGGAGTCCACTCTCCGAGTATTAGGAGGGTGAATCTTGCTTCGCTAGATTTTCACTCTCCGGCAGAACCCTCTCTTCAGTTTTCCTTTCACTCGCTCTTTCAAATAAATACTCATGCTATGCATGATTATTTATTTGAGCGACCGAAGGGAGTCGAACCCTCACCTCAAGCTTGGGAAGCTGGCATTCTACCGCTGAACTACGGTCGCTTGTAATCAATGTGACCCAAGCAAAGATTATAACAAACTTAAACCTGATTTTTGAAATTGATAGAGTATGGAGCTTGTAAACGAAAAGAGCCGTCCAATAATAGGCCGGCTCTAATCTTGTTTCTTCATCTTAATCTGCGATTGTTTCTCCTCCATCTTCAGGAACTGAGGCAATCCATTCATCAATGACCTTTTCGATATCTTTATCGCCGATATTTTGCAAAATCGACGCATCAGCCCCATTTTGTCTGTACCAGAATGCAATTGGACCCTTAACTATAAGATTTTTTACACCCCCTTCCTCAACAACTTCGTAACCCATCCTTTTATATACTTGTCTATTAGTGCTTGCAGTGTCCATCTAATTTCTCCTTTTTGCTCATTTGAGCTGAATTTATCAAAGACAACCAAGGTAGCCCAAGGTTATTCTTTGATTTTATTCAGCCCAAAATTGATTGAAAGATTTTTTCGCAAATTATTAAAGAACAAGTTTTTGTTAAGTAATAGAAAAATATTGTGTGCAATACACATACCTTCCTTTTATTAACTGAATCATTATATATCAAAATGAAACTAAATCAATAAAATTATAGGACTAAGTTTGTAAAAATAGATCGGATTCACCCTACGGATACTAGGCGGGTGCTTGGCACTCTCCGTCGCAAACCAGTTTCACTACGCTTCGCGGGCTCAACTCAGATTTGAGAGCATCAAGAACAAAAAAATCTCCTTGCGGAGACTGTTTTGTTCTTGGCGACCCCGATCGGATTCGAACCGACGGTCTTCTCCGTGACAGGGAGACATGTTAACCGCTACACCACGGGGCCATTTACAAGAAGGATATTATAAACAAAAAAGCAGTCCTTGTCAGCAGTTACTTTAAAATAGCGAAATGCTATAATAAAAATTCAAAAGAAATTAACAAGATTAAAAAAGGAAAAATATGACTACTTTTATTATCATCGCCCTCGCTTTAGCTGTTTTTTACATCATTGGAGTTTTCAACTCTCTCCAAACTCTCAAGACTCAAATNNGAAGTAGCTGTTAAGGGCCAACTCAAACACGAGCAAGGCATTTATAAGCTTCTAACCGAAGCTCGTCAATCCGTTGCCAAGGCTGATTCTTCTGGTAATGCCAAAGACATTGATCAGGCTGTAGAAAAAATTCAAAATCTATTGCCACAGATCCAAGTGGTAGTGGAAAGCAATCCTGAATTGAAAGCCAATGAAGCAATCACTAAATTCATGGATGAACTAACTGACACTGCTGACAAATTAACCTATGCTAGAAGAAGTGTTATTGATTTGTCTCAAAATTTCAACCAAAAATTAGTGGTTTTCCCTTCCAATCTTATTGCCAACCTTTTTGGCTTTAAAGAAGAAAAAGGCATTATGACTGCTGAAACTGGCGCCCATATGGAAGTCAGTAGAGAAGAGGAAAAAAGCCCCAAGGTCAACCTTTAATCTTCAATTGGAGCATTAAACATGACTCATTACCAGTTAGTTGCCAAAAATAAGCAACGCTCTTTCTTAATCATTACTTTATTTATTCTTTTCATTGTTGGAGCAAGCTATCTAATGGTACAAGGTCTTGGCTATTCTCTCGATCTCGTTTTTTGGGCTTTATTGGTTTCTGTAGGCGCTTCTTTTTTTAGCTATTACTACAGCGATAAAATTATTCTTAGTATCTCTGGAGCTAAAGAGGCTAAACGTCAAGAATTTTTTGATTTCTACACTGTCACTGAAAACATTTGTTTGAGCCAAAAAATGCCTCTGCCCAAACTTTATGTGATTGAAGACAGCGCCATGAATGCTTTCGCTACGGGTCGAAACCCAGAACACGCCGTGGTTTGTGCCACTACTGGCCTACTAAGTCGGCTCAATCGCAGCGAAGTTGAAGCGGTGGTAGCTCACGAGCTCAGTCATGTCAAAAATTATGATATTTTACTAATGTCCATTGTTTCTGTTTTGGTAGGTCTGATTGCTCTTCTGGCCGATTGGTTGCTACGCATCTCCTTTTGGGGTGGTGGAAGAAAAAAAGACAATGACAATGGCCAATTAGGAGCAATTATTGCTGTGCTTGCTCTTGTTCTCGTTTTTCTCTCGCCCGTGATTGCTCAACTTATTCAATTGGCAATTTCTCGTCGTCGAGAATTTTTGGCTGATTCAAGTGCTGTAGCCATGACTAAAAATCCTGAAGGCTTGATTAAAGCTTTGCAAAAAATCTCCATGGATCGTGAACCTTTAGAAGTTGCCAATAAGGCCACAGCTCACCTCTACATTAGTGATCCGCTCAAAAACACTAAAGGCGCCGTCCACGCTTTTGCCAAACTTTTTAACACTCATCCTCCAGTTAGTGAAAGAATTCAGGCTCTCGCACAAATGAAGGCAAATTAAGCCAAGTATTGTGCTAAAATAACAAGCATGTCAGTTAACGATTCTCAAGTCAAACACATTGCCTCCTTAGCTAACATTCCCATTACTCAAGCTGAAAGTGAAAAACTAGCCACTGCCTTTACCGAAACCCTTGTTGTGGTTGATAAGCTCAAGAAGGCTGGAGCTAGTAAAGTTAAGCCTACTTATCAGGTCACTGGCTTCAAAAACGTCCTGCGTGAAGACCTAGTTAAGACAGAATACAGTTTTACTCAGCAAGAAGCCCTAGCTAATGCCAAGGTCACTTATCAAGGCTATTTTGTAGTGCCCTACGTCTTGCAAAACAAGGATAACTAATCATGAAACTTAATGAGCTCACTTTAAAAGAAAGTCTCGATGCTTTAAGCAAAAAAGAGATTAAGCTTGAAGAAGTTTATGCAGATTTAGATTTGGCCTACGCGCAAAAAAACAAGCAATTAAATATTTACCTCAGTAAAAACGAAGATGCTTTGACTCAAGCCAAAAAATTAACTGATAAGCCTTTACGTGGCTTACCTATTGCGGTTAAAGATAACTTTTGCACTAGAGATTTGCCAACCACTGCCTCAGCTAAAGTCTTGGATGGCTTCAGACCTCAGTATGAATCAACTGTGACCAGAAGAATCAAAGAAAATGGCGGAGTTATTTATGGCAAAACCAACATGGATGCTTGGGCTCATGGTTCTTCGACTGAAACCAGTGATTATGGCCCCACTCTCAACCCGCGCAACCCAGAGCATTTACCTGGAGGCTCTTCTGGCGGTAGTGCTGCTGCTGTCGCCGCAGATTTAGCCATTGTCTCAGTTGGAAGTGAAACTGCCGGCTCTATTCGTCAACCAGCTGCTTGGTGTGGCACTGTTGGTTTTAAACCAAGTTATGGTCGCGCGAGTCGCTTTGGTGTGGCTGCCATGGCTTCTTCAACTGATAGTCCTGGACCTTTAGCCAAAACAGTAGAAGACGCCTGTATTTTGCTCAATGCTTTTGCTGGCCCAGATGAAAAAGACGCTACCTCCAATCAAGAAAAAGCTCCTGATTTTACTAGCTTTATCGGCCAAAGTATTAAAGGCATGAAGATTGGAGTGATTTATCAGGATGTTAAAGAAATTGCCAAAACTAACCAAAAATTACTCCAAGAGCTAGAAATTCTGAAAGAATTAGGCGCCAGTGTTGAAATTGTGCAGGCTATGGATCCTCACCACGCCATTGGTGTTTACACTGTTGTCCAGAGAGCAGAAGTTAGTAGCAATTTGGCTCGCTACGATGGAATTCGTTATGGTCAAGACCGCTCTAACTTTGGTGATGAAGGCAAGCGACGTATTATGCTTGGCACTTTCTCTTTGACCAAGGGTCACGCCGATCAGTATTACAACTTGGCTCAAAAAGTGCGTACTCTTTACCTAGAGAACTACAGAGAACTCTTCAAGAAATATGATGTTCTAGTTTCACCAACCTCACCTTCTTATGCCAAAAAAGTAGGAGCTTCTTTTGATTCAGCCATGTTTGGCGAGTTAGAAGATATGTTACTTGAAGCTAGTTCGGTGGCTGGTCTACCAGGCATTAATGTTCCATTTTACCGTGACGATGAAAGTAATCTTTATCTAGGAGCTAGTTTTATCGCCCCCATGTGGCAAGAAGGCTCCATTATTAAAGTGGCCGATGCTTTTGAAAAAAACACTAAGTGGAATTCATGGAGGAATCGCTAATGCCATACAAACTTGTCTGTGGACTTGAAATTCACGCTGAACTAAAAACCGCTTCCAAAATGTTTTGTTCTT
>DITI01000057.1 GCA_002422765.1 Candidatus Pacebacteria bacterium UBA6188
TTTTTGGCCAAAAATTTCTCTGTCGCTAGCCAAATTTGTCGCTCAACTTCTTCAGCATCTACACTCGCGTCGATAATCTGCCAACGAGAATGAGTTGAATATTTTTTCAAATCATTTTGGGCAGTTTGCAAATAAGCTTGACGCACTTTTTCATGGAAATCTTTGGCTTCATAATCAATGCGGTTAGCGCCTTCTTCACTCATGCGACGACCTAAACCAATTTCAACTGAAGCATCAAGTAAAAAAGTAATATCTGGATAAGTTTTTTTGGTAGAAATATCATTAAGCTGATCAATGATTTCCACTCCGAAACCTCTCACCATGCCCTGATAAACCACACTACTATCTCTGGAACGGTCCATCACTACAATTTTGCCCAATTCTAAGGAAGGTAAAACAATCTCTCGATAAATTTGTGCTCTAGCAGCTTGAAATAACAAGACTTCTGTGGTGTAAGCCATGCCAACATTTTTGTTGGAAAGGACTACTTCACGGATTTGTTCACTAATGACGGTACCACCTGGCTCACGTAAAACCACCACGTCTTTACCAGCCTTGATTAGGCGTTCTTTCAGTCTAACTACTTGTGTGGTTTTGCCTACTCCCTCACCACCCTCTAAAGTAATTAACAAGCCTTTTTTCTTCATTGCTCTCATCCTTCATTTAACTTGTAAATTTAAACCCAAAAAACAGTCCCTCTTCCCAGAGTAGCATTTGCAGTATTGTTTTGCAAAACTGCTTGGCTCTTAGCTGAGCCAACCAAGACTCCACCAGCAATCGCTAATTTGAGTTGTAAATGCGGACTGTCTTGTTGTAGACCGCCAGTCAGACTCCAAGCAGCTTCATTGCCCACTTGCTGTCTAAATATGACTAATTTGGCTCGCAAACGCTGAAGCGCTACTGCACTGTTGCGCCAATCCAAAACTTCCTCGACAAAAAAGTCGGTAATCCAAGTTTGTAAAGCTACTTCGTGTCCAACTGCATTTTTTAAAAAACCACGAATAATCGATAAAGCCTCAAAGGTATGATTATTCTTGGCTAGAACTTCTTCTTCTGTCATGCCTGGCTCAAGCTGAAAAAAGCGCGGTTCGCGATTGGCAAATAATTTAGCTTCTACCAAGCGAGCCAAAACCTCTCCCTCAAATTCTGGCCCCATTTGCTTCACAAAAGAAAATAAAGTAGTAAAAAGCAATTCAAAATTACGTAACACATTTCCCTCAGCTATAGCAAGAGTTTGCTCCTTAAGCTGTGTGAAATCACCTTTAAATTGCCCATTCACTCTAGAAAAAACCGTTTCTTCAACCGAAAAGCGTTTGCCCAATTTTTTATTGAGAATTCTCAACATCACAATGAAATCAGCAAATTCTAATAATAGCTCTTTGCTTGGTGGTAATTCTTGGTGCTGACGCTCACTATCAAGCTGGAGTTCTTTTTTTTCAACTTCCCACTCTTTTACCTCGGTTAAAGTGTAGTTGATTAAAGAAGTTGGAGAAGCTAATTGATTGGCCAAAATTAAAACCGGATGAGTTTCATCGGTGTAACCAACTTCAAACAATCTCGCCAATCCTTCTTGCTGACTTGCCATTTATTTCCTACCCGTGCTCCCAAAGCCACCTCGGTTATCAGCTGGCAAAACTGTTAATTGTTCTAATTCAATTTTTTCTCTTTTTAAAATCAGCATCTGCACTAAACGCTCGCCTTTTTCAATTTTTACTATCTGATCGCTAAAGTTATAAAGAGCGGCTAGATATTCATCACCATCACCTCGATAATCATAGTCACCAATACCAACGCCATTAGCCATCATCAGGCCTTTTTTATGCAAAGAACTGCGAGCAGACAATAAAACGAAGTGATCTTCAGGAATTTGCAGAGCAATATTGAGCGGCACATAAGCCACTTGTCTAGGTTCAAGCTCCATAGTCAAACGGCTGTACAAATCCAACGCCGCTGCACCAGCACTTTTGTATTCTGGTAAAGGTAAATTTTGATCAAATAACTTGATTTGGACTTTAAGCATTTTACTTGCTATCAAAACTAACGCATTGAACTAAAAATAGCAACAGCTTCGTGTTAGCATAAATTAATGTTAATTGAAACTTTTAAGTTGGGAGCGCTCGATACTAATTGCTATCTATTATGGCAAGAAGACACTGGGCAAGCCGTGATTATTGATCCAGCTGATGATGGAGATTTTTTGAACGAAGAATTATTACGCCGTGGTTTACAACTTGAAACCATTGTTTTAACTCATGGTCATTTTGACCACTGTCTAGGTTTGCTGAGTCTGGCAAGCGCTTGGCAAGTTCCCATTGCCATGCATTTTGCCGACCAATTTTTGTTACAAAAAGCTCAAGCAAGCGCCAAACATTGGTTGCAAATTGATTGCGATCTGGTGCCTCCAGCCAATTTGGACTTGGCAAAAATTAAAAAAATTCCATTAGCAGGTTTGGAGTTTGAAATTATTCATACCCCAGGCCACACTCCGGGCAGCATCTGCTTGCTAAATAAAAATGAAAAAATCCTTTTTAGTGGCGACACTATTTTTGCCAACGACAATCTTGGTCGTACTGATTTTGCCTATTCCAATCGCCAAGCTATGACTGACAGTCTCAAAAANNGAGAGTTTTTTTGTTTAAAAAAATGTTTATAATCTAAAACTATGAATTGGCTAGTTTTTTTCAGTGTTCTATCTTTTGGAGGTTATTTTTTTACCAATAAAAAACCTTTCACCTACAGCTTAAAGACTGAAGTTGATCGCAAAATTAAAGCTGTCCCAATTTTTGTCATTCCTTACGTCCTGTTTTTTCCATACATAATTTTCACTTTTTTTTATCTTGATCAAGGAATGAAAGATGTTTTTGCCACAAGCCTAATCATTTGTAATTTAGCTGCTACAATTTTTTGGTATCTGATTCCCAATGGCGTAGTGAGAGAAGTAATTTCGAGTGAGAGTTTTTTTGCCAAACTCATCAATTTCATCTATAGAAATGATGGCGATACTAACGGTTTTCCCTCTGGACATGTTTTTGTGAGCTTGATTTGTAGTTATTATTTGGCCTTAGCGACACCGTCTTTAGCTCTTCTTTATTGGACTGTTGGTTCAACTATTTCTGTTTCCACCGTTTTTACCAAACAACACTATCTTTTAGATATTTTGGGAGGACTGATTTTTGCTGGTCTAGCCATTAGCTCTAGCCAATTATTTTTCTAAAATTCTCTTGTAAAAAAAGACCGTCGTGCCGGCTTCGTTCAATTTTTCTTGTTTCATTAAAGAAAATTTTTGTTCTAGTCGCTCTGCAAAAAGTTTGATTCCTTGCCCAAAAACATAGGGCTCAACTGTGAGCACCAACTCATCAACCAGATCTTGTTGCATAAATAAAGTGTAGATAGCCGAGCCACCGCACAAAGCCACTTCTTTAACACCTTGTTCAGCTAACTCACTAAGAATTTCCTCTGGACTTTCTCCAGTAAAAATTAAGTTAGGGTCTTGGAACTCTGAGTATTTTTCTTGGCGACTAGTCATCACAATCATTCGACGTTCTGGTAAAGCACGTTTGATAGTTTCAAAAGTTTTGGAACCAAGAATCATGGTGCCAATGGCCTTACTTTGGCGAGTAAAAAACTGCCAATCTTCCTTGCTAGTCCAAGTGGTTGAAGGCAAGGCTTCTTTATCAGCCGGCGCAATAAAACCATCAATACTCATCGCTGCAATCAAAGTTACTTTGGGTCTAGTTGTCATTATGAGAACCTCCTTTTTGCCACTTAGCATTATTTAGTAATGGTGCATAAGCGTCGTCTTCCAAAGAAATCTTATTATTTATCAACTCTTCTACACTTGGCTCATGATCGACAAACTGGACTTTATCTAAATCGCTGATAAGCGCTAAAGGCGTCATCTCGCCCACCTCACCCATGACAAAGGTAGCCGTCACTCCCAAAGCTTCGGCGGCATTGACTTGCACCATGTGAATTTCGCGACCAAAGAGATCTTTTTGTCCAATGTGGTTGTTCAAACCCTTAAAACCGCAGTAAGCTAGAGTTGTGCCCACTACTCCCCAACGCAAGGGAAAAGAACGGCTGTCAGTACTAATGACGCCAAAATTTTGCAAATGGTGTTTGTTGCGTAGATGCTGCCAAACTTGATTTAAAGTTAATTGCAAGTTTTCTGGCCAAAGAACAAAACATTCTTCACCTTCTAGATTGGCGTTGGACTCATCAATACCTGCATTAACCGCTAAAGTTGAATCTTTGATTGTTAACATTAAGTCATACTTAGAAGAATGTGGGTCGGTGTAGAGCTCAGTTTCTTGTTGAACTAGAGCGTGTTTTTCCGCACGCGCCTGTTCTTTAGAAAAACCTTGCGCCTCACTCTGCTTTTTGGCCACCAAACGCCCCTGACAATAACTAATAATTTTGGAGCTGATAGCTAAAACTGAGTTTTCAGGCAATTTACCTTGTAGTTTGGAGTCCACCGTAATAGCTTCATCAATCACTTGTAAAAGATTGTCATGAAATTTAACTAAACGAGTGCGAACTGAGTGAGCTTGCATAATTTATTTGAGATGACTAGTAGAGTTATAATATATTTCTTGATAAGTGCCATCCAAAGCAATCTCGAAAATACTCAAGCTGGTGTTGCCTAATTTTTCCATTGCCAACATTTCTTCATAATTTTTACCAAAAATTTGAGCAATAATTAACTGACCAATGCCTCCATGACAAACTAATAAGACTGTCTCTTTCTCATGTTTGACAAGCAGATCTTGTAAAATTTTTTTAGCACGGGCAAAAAAAGCTGCTTTAGATTCACCCTGCTTTGGTTCCACGTCTAAACCGCTTCCCGCTTGCAATTCTTGCCTAGTTTTACCAGTTAATTCTCCAAAATCTCTTTCTCTTAATTCCTCGGTAAAAACTAGTTTTTTATCATGATGATAAGCCATAATTTCTTGAGTTGTGTCTACCACCCTTTTTAAATCACTTGAATAAATAACATCAAAATACTCATCCTTTAACCTGTGAGCCAAAGCTTTAGCTTGCTCAATCCCTTCCTTGGATAGTTGACCTGGCATATGACCCTGTAAAATGCCTAGCTTGTTCTCCTCTGTTTCGCCGTGACGGGTGATAAAAAGTTTCATAATCACAATTATACATCAGTAACACTTGCCTTCCCCGCCTACAATTGTTACATTAAGCCTTATCATGTCCCATCAACTTTCCCCCTACCAGAATCTACTAAAAGAAGTCTTGGAAACCGGCAGTCGTGGCGAGAGCCAACAAGAAATTGATACCATCAGCAAAATCGCTCCTGCTCCTCTACGTTTTAAGCTCTCAGAAGGTTTTCCCATTATTACTGAACGCAAAATCAGTGAAAAAATGTGGAAAGGTGCAATTGGAGAAATCATTGGCTTTATTAACGGCGCTCGCACTCAAGCAGAGTTAGAAATCTATGGTTGCCACTGGTGGAAAGCTTGGGTTACAGAGGCTAAATGTCACAAGAGAGGTTTGGAAACTGGCGACCTCGGCCCCGGCTCTTATGGTGCAGCTTTTCATGATTTTCCAACTGCTGATGGTGGGACTTTCAACCAATTCAAAGAAATCATTGAGCAGATTCAAGAATTTCCTCATCTCAAAACTCACTTCATTAGTCCATGGATTCCCCAATACACTATTCGAGGTACTGGCAAACAGCAAAAAGTCGTGGTTTGTCCTTGTCATGGTTGGATTCACATCCGCGTCATTGATGGCAAATTGACCCTGCACATGTTCCAGCGCAGTAGTGACGTGCCGATCGGCTTGCCGGCCAATTTGGCTCAGTACGCTGCTCTGACGATGATGATTGCTGAGGTAACTGGTTATGAGGCTTATGAATACGTGCACAGTTTCTCTGATGCTCATATTTTTGTCGACCAAGTTGAACATGTCAAAGAATTAATCTCTAGAGAAACAAGACCATTACCAAAAATGATTCTTAAAAACAAGAAAAAAAATCTTTTTGACTACCGCATCGAAGACTTTGAGTTAGTTGATTACAACCCTCACAAAGGCATGTGGGATATTCCAGTGGCAGTTTAAGTATGACAAAAAATAAAAATGATTTTATTAATCTGAATAATGCTCGCGAAGATGAACAAATCGAAGTGATGCAAAAAATCGCCACGCAAGATCATTGTCCATTTTGCAGTGAAAATCTGCGTCTTTATCACCAACAGCCCACTCTTAAAGAAGGTAAATATTGGTTGGTCACCAAAAACCAATGGCCTTATAAGCACACAAAACACCATTTGCTTTTGATCTACAAAAGCCACGCTACCAAGCTAGCTGAACTTGAAGCAGAGGCTGGAGCTGAACTTTTTGCCATAATTAAAGAATTAGAACAGGAATTGGCTTTGGAAGGTGGCGGGCTCGCCTTAAGATTTGGTGACACCGACTTCTCTGCCGGCACAGTTAATCATCTACACGTGCAACTCATTGTCCCAGACGCCATGGCAAAAGACTTTGAACCAGTGCGAGTAAAGTTGGGCTTACAGTGGGAAAAGAGAAAATAAGTTTAGAAACAGCTTAAAGCACGTAGCAATCTTTAACTTTAGATCTGGCTTGCTCAAGTTTTTCAATTTCTTTAAATTCATCTTTGTCGAATTTGACTAAGATCACTTCAACTCCGAAGCTCTTGAGAATTTCCAAACCATCCAAAACTGCATAACCTTTGGCGTAATAAACTCTTTTGATCCCAGCAACAGCAATCTGCTTGGCACAAACTGGACAAGGAAAAGTAGTGACGAACATTTCCGATCCAGATAAAGCCAGACCTTTTTTGGCAGCCAAAGCAATCAGGTTGGCCTCAGCATGAATTGAGCTACTAAAATCAGCGCCCACTCCAGAAGTGAAAGAAATCCGCGGATCACCATTCTTGTATTGTTGATCTGGACTAGGTAAATGTTGGTTGGAACCAGATAAAATCACTTGTCCATCTCTGACGATGGCACTGCCCACATGACGCCACCAATCACTACTATGACCTGCTACCTTAAAGGCTTGGGTCATCATTTGACGGGCAAAATCATCTTGAGTTATTACCACATCAGGATCAACTTCTTTTTGCTCGCTCATTAGATTTTTATCCCAACGTAAAAAAATTGGTTCAAAGATTTTTTCTTCCACACTGGCGAAAAAATGTTCTGCCAAAAAATGACCGACATCATCATTAGTAAAAATAAATTGAATTTTTTCGGGTGCCAAAGCAGTGGTTTTATAAGAGTAAATAATTTGATCTATTTCATCAACTTTAATTGATTTGACAACATTAAATATGTTCCATGATTTGATGGCTGTTACCGCTTGATCTACGTCCAAAACCCGAATATCTTTTTTGAGATATTCCAGCTCTTCAAAAGCCAAAAGCTCTTCTCTACTGATTAAATATAGTTGCGCTCCGGCATATTTGGCGAAAAATTCTTCATAGCCACGATGTAAAACTGGCACATAAGCAAAAACAATTTGTTTATTCATAGAATTCAATCAAGAAGTTCGTAGTTCTTCCAAAACCTCTTCAATACTTTTAATTAGCTTCGTTTTCATCCGGTCTTCAAATTTACGGGCAGTGTTCATTTGCATGAGACGAATCTTGGCAGTAGTAGAAGTAGTTGCCATCGGATCAAGTACTACCACCTTGCCACAAATTTTTTCTAAAGCCTTGATGGTTTTCTCGTCATAGGTTTGAGCGGTTGCAATTAAGACATCAGGCTTAATTATCTTAATAAGGTTGAATTTGGCCTCTCCAGCTTCTTTGAGCACCACATAATCGACACTACGTAAATGAGTGAGCATTTCCATGCGTTCGTCTTCTGGGACAATCGGTCGATTCGGTCCTTTGCGCTGGCGCACCTTTTCATCACTATCAACACCNNTCAAAAGAGCCTTGAGTTAAAACAATTTTTTGCTTTTGAGCGCGCAACTGCTTAACAATTTGAATAATATCTGCAGCTTGCAAAATGATTTTGCCATTTAGATTGGTCATAGTTTGTAAGGCACCTGATGTTTAAAAGACATACTTTCTACCCTGGCTAGAATTTTTTGGACTGCTTCCCTCTCATCTTTGGAGAAAAGTTCTAAAATTTCTGCCTGACTTAATTTTCGATCGATTAGATAGCTTAAAACCTGATCAGCTAATTCATAACTAAAACCAAATTCAAGCTCATCGCTTTGATTTTCCCATAAGCCTGCTGAAGGGGCTTTTTGCAAAAATATTTCTGGCAAAGCTAATTCTTGAGCTAGCTGTCTGACCTGAGTTTTATAAAGATGAACCAAAGGTTCGAGGTCAGAAGCTGCATCACCAAAACGCGTGAAGTAACCCAAATAATGCTCTGATTTGTTCTCAGTGCCCACAACCAAAGCATCTTTACTTTTGGCATAATCAAAAACGGTAATCATTCTAGTTCTGGCCATCAAGTTGCCCTTTCGCACTTGATCATCATCTTCAACCTGCAAAGATTTACACAGTGCATCAACTACAGAAGCAATATTAAGAATTTTGCGATTAGATTCAGGCAACTGCCAAAAATCTAGAATCGCTATTGCGTCAGTCATATCCTGACGATGATAAGGCAATAAAATAGGCCAAATTTGCTCTTTGGGCAAGGCTTTGGCCAAAAGCGAGAGTGAAACAGCACTATCTATGCCTCCAGAGACTGCGATTACGGCATTTTTTTTGCCAGTAGCAAGGAAGGTCTTTTGTAAAAAATTAATTATCTCCAAAGACTGCATAATTTAATTCTAGCGAGCAGGGCGTTTTTTAGTTTTTGCTTTTTTTGCGTTGGGTTTTTCAAGCCTTTGCTTTTGCCAAGTCTGATACAGTGGCTCTTGAGCAAAGAAAACCAAGTAAATGATTGGTAGCAAACTCATTGTGTTAAAAATCAAGAGAGCTATAAACCATATGGTTTGATTGGCGCGCGCAGCGCGCCACAGAGCTACCGCTCTCAAAATTAAATCAAGTAAAAAAAGTAAAAAAACCAGCGACGCTAAAATAGGAAAAATTGACCAATATTCAAAAAGGTAGCTTTGGGTAAACATAATTTAATTCTAGCATAATTTAAGCAGAACTAACTTTTCTGCTTGATCTTGACTCCAACCATGTCAATTTGATCGAAGTCTTTTCTGGCCAATTCCCAAAATTTTTCTGACAGCTTTTGAGAGTAAGTGCTAAAAACACNNACTCTACCCATGGCACTGCATAGTCGGCGATCAAAATCACGAATCTTATCTACAACTTTTTGGCCAATTTGGTGAAACTGTGCCTCGTTAACCACCTTATTCAACTTATAAGCATCATGAATTTTAAGAAATTCGTCAAATAAAGTACGATTTTCTGCTACCATTTTTTGATAATATTCGCGATATTTGGTCTGCGCCATATTAATCCTCTATAAAAAGCCTATTGGCTTTGATATATGCAATTACTTTATCATCTAACAAACCCTTTAGGCTAGACTTTTCTGCGAATGCCTGGCGCACAGCGGTAGAAGAAATCGCCATTTGCGGAAAATCATTTAAAGCAATCATGCCTATTCGCAGTGGTTGCAAGGGAAAGCCCATTCTAGGATAGATATAAAAAGGATATTTGCTTAACATTACCTCATGGTGATGCCAAAGGTGAAATTGAGCAAGATTATCAGAACCAATTAGAAAAGAAAATTTTTTGTCTGGATGTTTTTTAGCTAAAGCTTCGAGTGTAGTAAAAGTTTGACTTTCTTCTGCTCTTTCCAGCTCATAAGTTTCTACCAAAACCTTGTCGGCCAAACTGGGATTTTTAGCAATAAGACTCTCAATCATTAGCTCAAGCATGGCCAAGCGATGCTTTTGATCAACAAATTGTTTGGCAAAACTATGCTTGCCAACTGGCAGAATCCAAACCTGCTCGACTGAGCTACCATCTGGCAAAGGTTTGCTTAAAACCTGTTCAATCATCAGCTGATGACCAAGGTGAGGAGGATTAAAAGTACCGCCAAAAACTAAAACTTTCATGACTTTGCTTTTTTTCCTGCAGCTTTTTTGACTTTTGAGGTTTTTTTAGCAACAGCTTTTTTAGGAGTAGCTTTTGCTTTACTAGGCTTTGATTCGGCTGGTTTTTTGTTCTTGTTCATTTTAGCCTTCCATTCTTCTCTCTTGCGTTTCATTTCTTCCCACTCAGCCTGAGTCAATTTGTAGTTAGGCTCTGGCTTTTTCCAAGAAGCAAAATCACACTGTGGGTAAAGAGAACAACCATAAAATGGCTTGCCCCATCTAGTGTTTTTGACTACCACATCTCCAGAGCCACAAAGTGGACAATGTTGATCTGGCAGTGTTTCCACAATGTTTTGCGTGTACTTACAATCTGGGAAACGACTGCAACTTTTAAATTTACCAAAGCGACCAGAGCGAATTACTATTTCGCCCTCACTGCATTCGGGGCATTTTTCACCAGTTTTTTCTACTGGCACCTGCACTCGATCAGCCACTTCAGTCACTTCACTGATTTTTTTGGCCAAAGGCTTGTAAAAAAGATCAATAATTCCTACCCAGTCTTTTTCACCTAAAGCAATTAAGTCGAGATCCTCTTCCATCGAAGCGGTGAAGTCATAATCCATGAAGTTGTCAAAGTGTTTGACCAAGAAATCGCAAACCGTAATGCCAATCGCTGTAGCAAAAAACTTCTTTTGCGTACGCTCTACATAAGCACGATCAACAATAACCGAAATAATTGAAGCATAGGTACTAGGACGCCCAATGCCTCTTTTTTCTAATTCTTTGACTAAGGAAGCATCGTTATATCTAGGCGGAGCCTGAGTGAATTTTTGCAAGGCTACCTGATCCAAACGAGATAAACTCTCTTTTTCTTGTAAATCTGGCAAAATTTGATCCTGAGCCAAATTAAACAGCTTGCGCCAACCATCAAAGCGCACCACTGAACCGCTACTACGTAGCAAATATTTGCGCTTGGCATCTTGACTCGAAGCTGTCACTAAAATGGTGGTTTGGTCATAAATAGCTGCATTCATTTGTGAAGCTAAAAACCTGCGCCAAATTAAATCGTAAAGTTTGGCGTGTTGTTCTGTTAAGGAAGCACCTTTAGAAAGTACGCTTTGGTAATTTATAGCCAAATCAGTTACACGAATTGCTTCGTGAGCTTCTTGGGCATTTTTGGATTTTTTGGCAAAAATTCGAGCTTTATCTGGCAAATATTCCTGACCAAAGTTATGAGCAATGTACTCTCTAGCCTTCTCTAAAGCTGAGCTTGAAAGATTGAAAGAATCAGTACGGTGGTAGGTGATTAAACCTTCTTCATAAAGCCTTTGCGCCAAACTCATGGTTTGTTTAGCTGAGAAACCGAAACTGGTGGCGGCTGCCTGTTGTAGAAGTGAGGTGGTAAAAGGAGGCAAACTCTGACGATTACGTTGGGTTTTTTCTACGCCGGCGACAGTGTAAACTGCCTGCAATAAATCTTGGCTAATTTTCTCTGCGCTAGCAGCGTCTTTGACATTAGCCTTTTTGTCACCCACTTTATCCAAGTTAGCAATAAAAATATTTGGGTCTAAATCAGCTTGGAACTTGCCTTCTTGGTCAAAAATTTTCTGCTCTTTGAGCAAACCTTTTTTGGCCAAAGCTACGGACAATTCCCAAAATTCTTCTGGTTTGAAAGCTGCAATTTCTTTTTCTCTCTCCACAATCAAGCGCAAAGCCACTGACTGCACGCGTCCAGCAGAAAGACCGCGACGAATCTTTTTCCATAAAACTGGTGAGACTTGATAGCCTACCAAACGATCGAGCACACGTCTGGCCTGCTGAGCATTAACCAGATTGAGATTTAACTTACTTGGCTTGTCTATCGCCTCTTGCACCGCTCCTTTAGTGATTTCGTGGAAGGTGGAGCGATAAAATTTATTTTTGATTTTGGCGTCAGTTAATAAAAATTGAATGTGCCAAGCAATAGCCTCTCCTTCACGATCAGGGTCAGTGGCTAAGTAGATTTTATCAGCGGTTTTAGCTAACTTACGTAGGTTGGCTACCACTTTCTTCTTATCAGCACTCACCTCATAAACTGGCTGATAATTGTTCTCCAAGTCTATGCCTAAGTTTTTTTTGGGCAGATCACGCACATGTCCCACAGAAGCTTCAATCGTGTATTTACTACCGAGATAATCTTTAAGTTTTCTTGCCTTAGTTGGTGATTCAACAATAACTAAATCCATAATTTTTCTTTCCCTACAAAAAATGTGCAACAGTTGCCCATTCTAGCGCCACTGCGCTTGTAACTCAACCAACTAAGCAATACTTGCCCCATTTTTTGTTAATTTTACCTTGTAATTCTAAGTCGAATAAGAGCTGATTGAGCTTTCCGTAGTCTAGATCGGTCTTTTTTTGCAACTCATCCAAGCTCAACTCTGAACAAAAACTCAAATTTTCTAGAATGGTTTGGCTTTGGCTGTCCAGCACTTTGATTTGCTTCACTTCTCCAAGCTCATTGCTACCATCAACATTTTCTCCTAATTCTATCAAGATATCTCTGGCATTATTGACCAAAATTGCTCCCTGATTAATTAACTCCTTTGTTCCTTCGCTAAAATGGCTATTGATGGGCCCAGGGACAGCCATCACTAGACGACCATAGTCATTGGCATAACTAGCAGTGATGTGGGAGCCACTGCGCTTGGCCGCTTCAATCACTAGGGTAGCACGGGACAAGCCAGCGACAATTCTATTGCGCATAACAAAGTTGGCTGGTCGAGCCTCCACTTCTGGAGCAAATTCACTTAAAAAAATCGCTCCTCTCGTCAAGAATTCTTGCATAGTTCGACTTTGACTGGCTGGAAAACAATGATTAAATCCAAAACCCAAAACTGCAATGGTCTGACCCTTACAATTAAGGGCTTCCTGAGCAGCCACGAGGTCAACTCCATACATAAAACCAGAAACAATGGTTTTATGAGTCGCCACTAACCCGGGGATAATCTGCCTGATTGCCAGACGTCCATAATTGGTCATTTTACGCGTACCGACTACAGAAATTGTCTGGGCCAAAGCTTGTTGCCAAGCTTCACTGCCAATTTTTAATAAGCTTTTGACAAATAATATGGTCGGAAAGTCTTCACTATCTAGTAGAAGCTGCGGATAATCTCGCTCTTGAAAAGAAATTACACTTAAACCCGAAGCTTCTAGCTTATCCAAATTGTCTAATAAACTGTGTGCAATTTTAAATTTTTTGATTGATTCTATAGTCTTTTCAGACAAAGAAATTTCCTGCCAAATGTGATTTTTGTTAGCCCAAAACTCCTCGTCACTTAATTGCTTCTTTTGACAAATTTGGAGCAATTTGAGAGTAGTCCTAGCACCCACACCAGCTACTGAATTTAGAGCTACCAAGAAAGCTTTGCGCTGGCGTAAAAGTGAATTAGAGTTGTAACTTGGCATCTAAGGACTAATTATGCCTTAGCTAGTTTACAAGAAGTGTGACGTCTAAAAAATTCCCGATAAAATCTCAGCAATGACTGGCGCTGCATCTTGAGAACCTTCAGAGTAAATTTTCTCTCCATCACTCTCCACCAAAACAGTAATGACTAATTTATCTGGAAAACCATGCTCTTTGATTAATTTTTGCCAATTTGCCTTAGTAGAAGTATCTTCTTCAGCTGGAGAAATGATTTTTGCTTGATCGATACCGATAACAGCAGTTGTCCAAGCGTGGGTTTTGCGGTAGCCTCTTTCGTCTGCAGCACCAAACTCAGCCGTGCCAGTTTTACAAGCAATCATGCCTTGGCTAATTTGCTCGCTAGCTGTCAGATCGAGGTTGTCTAGCTCAGTTGCCACTTGAGCGTTGTAAGGAAACAAGGGATAAGCCGTTCCTCCATGACTACAAGCAGCTACCATGCCCGCCAAAACTATTTCTAAGTACTGCTCTTCAATTCCCAAATCACGACAATTTTGCTTGGTAATTGGCAAGAGAGAGCTTTGACAAAGTTGGCCATGGTTAACAATGGCTTGAGTCATTGCTGCCACTTGCATGGGAGTTACCAAAAGATCACCCTGGCCAATTCCAAAGTGATAAGTGTTTCCTAGATACCAATTCTCACCTCGCGTGAATTCTTTCCATTTGGGATCTGGCACCAAACCACTCGCTTCTTGATTTAGTTGCAAACCGGTTGGACTGCCCAAACCAAATAGTCGAGCATATTCAGCTAGTTTTGTCGGTCCTAACCACTCAGCAGCCTTGTAAAAAAAGATGTCATTGCTGCGAGCCAGAGCCTTTTTGACATCCACTACCCCTTCGGTGCGACCGTACTGAGTAAAATACCAGTTAGCATATTCGAAATCCCCAACTTTTAAAGTTCCCTGATCATCAACTACAGTGTTGGCCTTAATAACTCCCTCCTGCAAAGCTGCTAGAGCAGTGACTAGCTTAAAAACCGAGCCAGGAGGATAAACCCCAGTAGTACTGCGGTTGAAAAAAACCTGATTTTCATCTTGTAAATAAGTTTGAATCTTCGTAGCACTCAAGCGCTCCTTACTGTAGAGTCCTTCTAGCCAATTCTCTTCAAAAACATTAGGGTCAAAACTAGGAGAGCTTAACAAAGTTAAAATTTCACCATTACTGGCGTCCATGATCACCACTGCTCCTTTTTTACCGGCCATAGCTTGATAAGCCAAGGTGCTTAAATAGGGGTCAAGGGAAGTCAAAAGATTTTCACCAAACTTGGCTTCCTCCAAAGCTACTAAGCGCTGTCTTTGACCTAGAGCATTCACTTCGAATTTGCTTGTTGAACCTTTGGAAGCTAAGTTTTTGTCAAAAAATTGTTCCAAGCCCATTCTTCCCAAGCGACTATTAAGTGGCAAGTTAGAGTTTTTGGCCAGATCATCGGCCGTCACTGGAGAAAGATAGCCTAAAATAGAAGCCAGGGCTTCTTTATACACATAGTTTCTTTTGAACTCATGACCAACGCTAGCACTATCACTGGCTAGCAAATTCAAGGCTTCATCTTTACTTAAAAATTCCTTATCACTGTAAAAACTATCTTTTTTTAAGTATTTAAAATAAAGTTTTTCATTGACTACTAAGGGCTGACCATATCGATCCAAGAAAACTGCTCTTTCAGCCACATTCTTCTTGGTAAAATAACGATTATTTTCAGCCAAAGTAAAAAAACTCTCACCTTTCACAATTTGTACATCAAATAAACGCACTAACAACAAGGCGAAAGCCGTTTGAAAAAATAAAAATAAGAGCAAAAACTTAAGACGCATAGTTTTTTAGCTTTGAGCGATAAAAGTAAAACAAAAAAGCCAAGCAATGCAAGAAATAAAAAGCATTTAGATGCAAATTGGCTAAGTGAAAAAAGATTAAATTGAAAGAAACAAAAAATAAAAACTTTAATAAAGGTTTGTCTGGCNNGTCTGGCATTTTTTGACAAAGCCAGTGAAAAATCAACAGTAAAAGAGCCAAAACTGGCCAAGAAACTGTGTAAAAAATTGCTAAAGCCAAGGCTAAAATAAATAGAAGAAAAAGAATGGACTTTTCTTGGCGACGACTAATAAGCTGATAAGACAAATAAAAGAAAAAAATCGGCAAACCAATAGTGGCTTCTAAACTTAGAATGATGATTAAAAACAGAAACATTAACATTATTTAATTTCCACTAGGCTCACTTCATAAAAATTAACCAATTGCTCAATGATTGCAGTTTTGGTGGCTAAAGCTTGGTTTTCTGTCAAAATTCTGGACACTCTACCCAGCAACAAGCCATCTTCAAGACCTAAAGCAGCAGCGGTAAAAACCAAATCACCCACCTCCAATGGCTCGTTAACACCTATCTCACTCAAAATGATTTCTCGACCATTACCTTTGACTAATCCTTTAGTGTCTTTGCTGGTTTTAACCAAGATTGAATTGTCAAAGAGTTGATTTAAAAGTATCACGGTTGATTGTTTTTCCGCCACCCGACCAACTAAACCAAGCAAGGTACCCTTATACAAAACCGCTGAACTAGGTTTCACGCCAGCCTCAGCGCCTACCGCAACAAAGGTTTGCGCAAAAGAAATGATTGGCGCGGCAATACTTACCTGATCGTAACTACGATCGCTATTCTCCAAAATTCTACGCAATTCTTGATTTTCTTTTTCCAAAGCCTCTACTCTGCTAAAAACCACCGCAGCTTCACTGTAGCGATATTGCAAATCTTCCAAACTCGCAGTTAGATTCCACATCAAGCCCAAGCGCTTCCAAGGGCTACTTAATTTACTTAAAATTCTAAAATTTTGTTGTTTCCACTGGTTAGCTAAATGACTTGGCCAAGTCAAATTTAACAAATTCAAGAATTGTAAAAAAAACAATAATAAAACAAAGAAAAAAGCCAGCAAATATTGCTTGTTTTTATCATTTAACATAATTTATCGATTTCAATTACTTCCAAATTAAACTGCTTCGCCAAATCAGTAATTTCAACCTGCTCTGAAAAATTATTTCTAAAAACATAAAAACAATCTGGTTGTTCAAAGGCAAACTTAAGTTTTGTTTTTTTCCAAAAATTTTGACTGGCTATGAATAAATTACGCAAAGAAACTTTCTCGTAGCTCAATAATTTATCTTGGTTAAAACAACTCAATTCAGCACAGTCGCGAAATAAATTGATCATAAATTTAACTTTAGAAAAGTTGCGTTTTTGCATGAGATAAAAATTATAAAAAAAATGGCGATCCACAAAAGAAACTTGCTTTAAAAATGGGGCGAGATCTTGCATAACTTTTTTTTCCAACTCACTGCTTTCTGGAGCCACCAAAAAAACCAAGCCATAACGCTCTAGATCAAAAGACTTGAGATTTTTATTTAATAACTTGGCAAAAAGAATTTCATCTGCCAATAAATTTTCTTGACAAATGTGTTCATTGCTAAGTTTTTTGAGTAAAGTGAGGTTGGTGAAATCAAGAGCAGCTAGGTTTTGAACATCTTTGGCTAAATAGAAAGATAAGCCGCTACTGCTCTGGTCAACCAAAAGGAGATGTTGGTAAGCAAAAAAATTCATGGGATTAGACTTGCCTCAGTCTAGCGCACTCACTAGCCATTAAGCAAGGTGGCTGCTTGGCGCCAAAGGTTTTGACTGATCAAGCTCTCAGCTTGCTTAACCTTGGCTAAAGTTGCCTCATCGGCCCCTTCTTTCATTTTACTCAAGCGCTCACCCATCATTTCAGATTTGAGCTCCAAAGCTTTTTCGTACAGAACTTCGTCTAGATCTGGAACAATTTTTTCCAAATACACAATCAGGTCTTCTTTCTTCTGATTTTCATCACTGCTAGAGTCCAAAATTTCGCGAGCCTTGGCGTACTCCTCACTGGTCAGAAGCAATTCCAAATCATGAACAATGAAGTCATCCCAGATCATGCTTTCTAATTCATCTAAAAATTGGTTTTTTTCTTCATTGCTGATATCAGCCAAACCAAGCATTTCAAAAATATTTTGTGCACGAAGCTCTTCTGATTCTTCAGTGCTTGCTGAAGATGGTTCCTTGGTGGCAGGCGCTGCGTCTAAAGCTTCGCTCTCTACCAAGTCGTCCTTTTCGTCTTCAACTTGATCCGTGCTCAAATTGGGAACACGATTTTTTCTAAAATCATCTGGAATATCATCAACTGGTTCATCAGCAGCAATTGCGTCGACTGACTTTGGCACTGGTGCTGGATCAATAGGAGTGATGACTTCAGAATCACCTGCTTCAGATTTGGCAGCTTTGATCTTGGCTGATTCTTCATCAATTTTCTTTTCTAAATCATCTAGAAAAGCATCGAAATCAAACTTTTCCTCTTCACTGTCAGGATTAGTTTCAGTTTTGGCCGACGTCAAGTCTAAGGCTGGCTCTGGCTCTGAAGCCATAGTCGGCTCTGAAGTTGGTGCTGGCTCTAAACTAGTTATGACTTGGCTAGATTCAGCTGGCTCGGCATCTTCAACACTGGGAGCAACAACCTGACTCTCTAAATTTTTGGACAACTCATCTAATTCAGCTAGTAAACGATCAATTTCAGCAGCGTTATTTTTGGTATTTTCCTCAACTTTCTGCATCGTTTGTTGCACTGCTTGGTTGAGCTGATCGTTCTGACTGGGAACAGCATCAACAGCAGGCATAACTGGAACAGTGGTGTTTGGAGTCGACTGAGCTGACTGAGTCGGCATATCACTCAAGACTGGAGGAGGAGTCTGACTTTGACTAACAAAGTCATCTTGTATCTGAATCATAGGCAGGTTTCCATCTAATATAGATTACTGTACAATTCCAATTTAGCACAAGCAAAATAAAAAAATAAGTATTGGTTATGTTTACTAATCGTCAAAAACTCGCCCA
The DNA here is from genome assembly GCA_002422765.1 of Candidatus Pacebacteria bacterium UBA6188. GTDB lineage: Bacteria > Patescibacteriota > Microgenomatia > UBA1400 > PJMF01 > UBA1364. Next base: position 18,354 of record DITI01000057.1, read on the forward strand.
TTTCCTCCAACAAACAATTTTTATCATCTTTAATCTTTTATTTTTCATGACTCCATTCATCTTTACCTGGATGAACCAAGAGTTATTTGAGTTTAGCAAGATGCTCTTTGTTTATGCTTTCACAATCATCATTCTGGGCCTATGGCTCCTGCGAATGGCGGTAGAAAAAAAACTAATTCTCAAAAACAGTCCTTTGGATTATTTTCTCCTCGCTTTTATCTTATCTCAGGTCATTTCGACAGTTTTTTCGCTACATCCTCGCACTTCTTGGTTTGGCTACTACACCCGCTTTAATGGCGGATTGCTTTCAACTCTGAGCTACATTGCTTTGTTCTACGCCATGATTGCTAATTTGAAAAAAAGCCAAGTTCAGGCTATTATCAGTAGCTTATTGCTCTCCATGTTGCTAGTTAGCCTCTATGCTATTCCTGAGCATTTTGGTCATTCTCCCAGCTGCTGGCTAATTACTCAAAAATTTGATGTTGCCTGTTGGGTTCAAGATGTACAAAATCGCGTTTTTGCCACTTTTGGCCAACCAAATTGGCTGGCCACTTTCTTGATTGCCTTAATTCCCCTCAACATTGACTACTTGATTCGAGAAAAAAAATGGTGGAATCGTCTTTACTTGCTTACAATTTTACTTAGTTCAACTAGTGCGCGTCTTTTCAGTAAATCTAGATCAGGACTTTTAGGCTTGCTTTTGGGTCTCGCTTTTTATGGCTTAGCTAAGGTTTGGCAAAACAAAAATAACAAGTGGCTACAAATCAAAAAATTAAGCGTGATAGCTAGTCTGCTTGCAACTTTGGTTTTATTAATTGGCACCCCCTATACTCCAAGTCTAAACGATCTGCTCAGTGGCAAAAATATAAATCAAGCTACAGCAATTGAAGAAGCAACAATCCAAGTAGGCGGCACTCCTTCAGAAGAAATTAGGAAAATTGTCTGGCAGGGCGCCGTCAAAGTTTGGCAACGTTATCCTATTTTTGGTTCTGGAGTGGAAACTTTTGCTTACAGTTATTACTTGGATCGGCCAGTAGCTCACAACCTTGTTTCTGAGTGGGATTTTCTTTACAACAAAGCCCACAATGAACTACTCAATTTATTGGCCAACACCGGCCTATTTGGTTTACTGAGCTATCTGGCTTTGCTGGGAGCAGCTTTCTACTTTGGCAGAAAATCAGTCGCCATCTTGGCTGGTCTTTTAGCGATGTTTGTCGCCAATTTTTTCGGTTTTTCTACGGTGATGAGTAATTTGTTGTTATTTGGCTTCTTTGCCATAATTGTTTTACAAAAAAATGATCAGCAAACTAAAAATATTGTCAAAAATACTGATTTAAAAAAGATTGACTCAAAAGAAAATATAGATAGTAAAGAATATTATATTTACTCTATAATTGTGTTTATTAGTATCTTCTTTTTGGCTAAAGTTTACGCTATTTGGCAAGCCGATTATCTCTTTACCAAAGGTCAAAATGCCTTCACTCAAGGCAATTACCAAGTCGGATTACCACTGATCCAAGAAGCGATTAATAAGTCACCCAAGGAGGCTTTCTTTTATGACGAATTAGCTGACAACTACGCTCAACTCAGCATCGCCTATGCCAACGAAAAACAAAGCACTGCTAGCTCTCAATTAGCTCAAAGCGCCATCGAAAGCAACCGTCGAGCCATTGAATTGAATGAGGCTCACTTGAATTTTTACAAAAGCCAAGCTCGACTCTATATTCGCCTTGGCCAGCTTGACCAAAGACTCTATTCTTATGCCAAGCAAGCTCTAGAAAAGGCCATTAGCCTCTCGCCTACTGACGCCAAGCTTTACTACAACTTGGCTTTAGTCTTGGAAATTATGGGTTCAAGCGACGAAGCCTTGGAGAAAATGGAATACGCCGTGCAAATCAAGAGCAACTACCTGCAAGCTCGGGGCGAACTGGCGAGAATGTATTTTAGCAAAAGCGAGCTGGAATCGGCTCGTGAACAATACGTATACAGTTTAGAAAAAATTGCCCCAAATGATGAGTTGGTCAAAGAAAAACTTAAAATTGTTGAAGCTAGTCTGAGCGCCAAAACTAAAAAATGAAATGCAAAAAAATTTCTTGAGTGGTGATGGTGTAAAAATTAATTACGAAGTTTCTGGACCAAAAAGGGCCAAAAGAAGTCTCGTTTTTATTCATGGTTTGGGCGGTTGTCTAAAAGCTTTTGAACCAATTTTGCCTGCTTTGGAAAAATACCGTTACAAAATCATCAACATCGACCTGCGCTCTCACGGACAATCAACAAGACCTCCCCACAGTTTTCAATATCAGATTGATTATTTTATCCAAGATATTATCGGTGTTTTGCAACAAGAAAAAGCCAAGGAAGTCACTCTAGTTGGTCATTGTTTTGGAGGAATTCTCGCTTTGCTTTTGAGCAGTCGACAGCCAGAGTTAATAAAATCACTCGTTTTAATCAACTCTTCTTACAAGGCACCCAACTTCTCTAGCTTGGTTTATAACTATTTTCCTCTCAAAGGAATCATTTTCTTCTTGTTAAAATTTTTCCCCAACATTTACATTAAAAGGTACCCCGCCTATGAGAAATACGAACGAAGTGGTGATTTCAATGTTATGAGAATTGGTTCTGATATTCTCCACACCTCACCTAGAAGTTACCTTTACCTTACTAGAGAAATTGCCAATTTAGATTTCGATCGAGAATTAAGCAAAATCAAACAAAATGTGCTTTTGATTCACGGTGATCGCGACCATATTTTTAATTTACAAAGTACTTTTGAGCTCAAAAATAAACTTAAAAATTCTAAGCTGGAAGTTATTGAGGGCGCCAATCACCTCATCGTACTCGGCCAAAGACAAAAACTCTTGCAAATTATTGAAGAAAATATCAAGCAAAAATTCATCTAAAGGGCTTTTGATATATAATAGACTCAATGAAAATTGTGATTGCTCCCCACAAAGTTCTCCGCCAAAAGGCCAAAGAGGTCGAGGTTTTTGATAAAAAATTCTTTACTTTCGCCAAAGAACTAGCCAAAACTTTGCTGGAAAAAGAAAATCCTCGTGGTGTTGGACTCGCTGCTCCTCAAGTCAATAAGTCTTGGCGCGTCTTTGTGGCAGTCTTGGGAGAAAAAAACCAAGAAAGCGAAAGGCCTGAGTTAGAGTTCTTCATCAATCCTCGCCTTACCAAGTTTAGTCCAAGACAAATTCTTGGTGCTATGGACGGCTCAGAGCGTTTTGAAGGTTGTCTGTCTATCCCTCTTTTTTATGGACCAGTGCCTAGATATGAATGGGTGGAAGTAGAATACCAAAGCTTGGATTTGCGAGAACTGCAAAAAAAAGGTCAAGCTCAAATCCTAAATAAAATGGCTCGTTTTGCTGATTTTGATGCCAGAATCGTCCAGCACGAATATGATCATTTGGAAGGTATTTTGTTTACTGATTACACTTTGAAAAACAATTTGCCTATCTACGTCACCGATCAAAAAGGTCAGTGGGTAGAAGTGGAAAACAAAAAAGAAGTTTTACAAGCTTTATAAACTAAATAAGCAATGAAATATAAAATTGCCCTAGCTGGCTCCACTGATCACACCGTGCAGATGGCTGAAGTTTTGGCTAGGGATTCACGTTTTGACATTATTTTTACTCTCTCCCCCGCTCCCAAAGCCAGCGGTCGAGAGCAGATTGTAAGCAAGAATCCTCTTCACCAATGGTCTCTGGAGCAAAAAATACCAAGCCTTTTGCTTGAAAAAAAAATTAACAAAGATCTGCAAGATCTCATCACCACAAAAGATAAAAAAATCGATTTCTTGCTAGTGGTTGATTTTGGCTATTTAGTTCCCAAATGGCTATTGGATTGGCCTCAAATTGCTCCGCTCAACATTCATCCATCTTTATTGCCCAAGTGGCGCGGCAGTTCTCCTGGTCAATTTGCCCTACTAATGCAAGATCTAGAAGCAGATGTCCACCACTCAGCCGTCACCTTGATGGTGATGAATGAAGGTTTGGATCAGGGACCCATCATTGCTCAATTGCCTCTGCAAATTTCAACAAATTGGACTCAAAAAGAATATTATTACGAGGCTTTTGCGCTGATCTCAACACAACTAGGCGACCTCATCAGTAATTTTGCTCAAGGTAAAATTAAGGCTCAAGCTCAACCCTTGGAAAGTCCAACTATTATTGCTCGTCGCTTAAACAAAGATGATAGCTTCATTGCTTGGACAGATCTACAAGCATTAATGAGCGCTGGATCTGAAAAAATCAAAGCGCAAGTGGATCACTCCACTCTCCTTTATGATTTGCTAAGCAATGAAGAAATTTGCCCCAATCGTCTAAATCAAGTTAGATTATTGGTTAATGCTAGTAAAGCCTTGGATCCTTGGCCTATGCTATGGACCATCGTTCCAACTACTAAGGGTGAAAAAAGAATGAAAATCTTGGCTAGTCAAATTCAAGGTGAACAACTAATTTTAAATAGAGTGCAAATCGAAGGCAAAAACCCCTGCTCTTTTAACGAGTGTAAGAACTTTATTTTCTGAAATCTGAAAAATTAAACCGCTTTTTTGAAATGAGTGGTAAGACCCAATTTCTTGAGTTGTTTGAGAACTCTGCTTGGAACTTTAACCTTTTTCTTGACGCCATCAATGATGACGGTAGCAGCGTGAAGATTATATTTGAAACCCTTTTTGGTACGATTCTTGGCGTGAGAAACGTTGTTGCCAATGTGAGCTACTTTAGAGTATTTATGCAAATTGATTTTCATAACGAAGAGTGATTTTATCACATGATCTAAAAAAAATGTAGATCAAGCTTTAAAAAATACCCACACTCACCTATAATCAGCTCACTATGCTCGATTTACTTTTTGCCAGCCCCATTGCTTTTGTGATTTTTATCACTGGCTTACTCCTATCAATTGCCATTCATGAATTTACTCACTGCTATGTGACGGATAAACTAGGCGATCCTACTCCCCGCATCAAAGGTCGCTTAACTCTTAATCCTCTAGCTCACCTTGATCCGATCGGAACTGCAGCCATCATTTTGACTGGTTTTGGCTGGGGCAAAGCCGCCCCCTATGATCCCTACAATCTCAAAAATCCAGTCCGTGATGCCGCCCTGATCGCTGCTGCTGGACCACTAAGCAATATTTTGATCGCTACTATTTTGGCTATTTTACTGAGACTAAATGTCGGCGGAGATTTCGTGGCTCTTTTTTCCATGCAATTGATCTTTATCAATCTGGCTCTAGCAGTTTTTAACCTCATTCCTATTCATCCTCTGGATGGTGGTAAGATCATGCGAGCTCTTTTACCTCATCAGGCTAGCTTAGAATATGAAGACATCATGGGACGCTACGGCACCATGATTTTGATTATGATGATCTTCCCTTGGGCTGGTGGGCGCTCTGCAGTCAGCGCTTTGCTGGGTCCTGTTCTGGAAGTATTGATGAGACTTTTTGTCTGATCTCTAAATTTCAAATTGGTAAAACTCGCCTTTTTGTAACCAGCCAAACTCTTTCTTCTCTGGTAGGTGTTTATCTTCACTCAACTTTAAATGATGCAGATGAGCGTAAAGCACTTGCAAAGGATCACCGTGACTACAAATGATGATGTTCTCGTCTTTTGACAACTGGGTTGACAGATCTTGATAAAAATCTACCATGCGTTTTTGAATTTCAAGAATTCCTTCACCACCCAACTCTGACTGATGGGCAAAAAAGTTTTGCCAACTGTCTCTAATCCAATAGCCTTGATATGCAGAAAGTGTCTCTAACAAACGCGGATCACAAACAATTGGAATTTGGCCATTAGCAACAATTTCCGCAGTTTGGCGACAACGCAAAACCGCACTACTATAGATTTTGCTAATTTTCTCTTTGGCAAAAAATTCTTGCAATTCTTTAGCCTTCTGACGACCTGTAACCGACAGCTCCACTGGCAAACGACCTGGCAAAATTTGGCGAGGATTGTCGTAGTCGCAGTGACGCAAAAGGTAAATACTAGGCATATTTTATTGTTTTAAAATCGATAATGGGCGGTCAACGTAAAATTCTGGATTGCCATCCAAGAAATTAATTGTTTTGACTCGTTCAAAACCAAGAGGTAACTCGCAGGTAGCCAAAACTACATAATAATGATTACTGTCTTGGTCCAAAACGTCATGAGGACAGGCGCTTTCAGAAAAAGATAAATTAAATAAACTCCAACTTTTTGCTCCTTGTTCAATTTCTTGGTGGCCCAAGCGCTTCATCGTTTGAGCTTGATAAACTTTCGGCTCAATTTGATTGTAAAACAAATACATCATGTAAGGCTCATTCTCACGATTGGTGATGGTGATTTGCGCCTGATCATCCAAAGTAGCCAAAAACTGAAAGAGCTCAGGGTAACCATATTGACGATACCAAGGTTGATGCACTTGTTGGTGCACTCGATATTGATGCCAAGCTCGAGAAAAATCCCACAGCAAAGCACAAGCTAGAAACAAAAATAAAAAACTACTCAATTTTATGCCCAGTTGTTTTTTGGACCAAAGTAAAAACTGCCAGAAACCCAAAGCAATTAGCATTGCCACCACTGGCAATAAATAAATCGTGCGGTAAGTGTTGGGAATTTCAGCCGTAGTCAAAGCCGCCGGCAAAGGCGCCCAAATCAACCAAAAAATCAGCCACTTATAAATAGGCTGACGCCAGTTTTGCAAAGCCACTGCTAAGCCCAAGAGAAAAAATGGCAAGCTCAAAAGTAAAAACTGACCAGTCTCAGGAATCGTCACTCTCGGTGGCTGAGCTCCACCCAAAAATAAATAACTTAGAGAAGTGTTACTGATATAACTATGAGCAAAGCTGTAAAGTATCGAGGCTGGCTTATTGTGAAAAATTCTAGTTTCCAAAAGACTACTGTGAATTGGACCACCATCTTCACGAATCGCTTCTTCCCGCTTCAATTTGGCACCCTGATCATTAAAAATACTAATCTGACCAAAACGAGATTGACTAGCCGTGAACGATAAAGCTAAGCCAGCAAGAAACAAGACAAGACAAGCAACTTTAAATTTACGATCAGTCTTAACCACACCAAAGAAGATCGCCGCCAACCATAAAACTGGCGCCACCAAACGAGCACTGTGGTAAGTCCACAAAGCCAAAGCTAAAAGTAAAAAGCTGGCTAATTCTCGTGGTTTTTGACCTTTTTGGTAAAGAGCCAAAGAAAGCAAAGTGAGAGACATGGCTACCCCTGCTTCGATAGCGGTTCGGGAAACTTCAAGGTGCCAAGGCGCTAAAGCCAAAAACAAAGCTGCCCAAAAAGCCCAAGCTGTTTGTCGACTGAAACGACGCAGTAAAAAATAAATTGCTCCTACCGCCACTACTCCTGCTAGGGCTGCAAGCGCTCGACTCGAAGCTTGACTTAAACCAAAAAGTCCAATAAAAGGCATGCTGAGGTAGCTATAAATAGCTGGCTTATAATCATCAAAACTGCGCAAAGTAAAAGGCAAAAACTCACCGTACTCATCGCGCCCTGTTGTCAAAAGAGACCAAGCGTTATAACCCAAAGCAGCTTCATCGGTAAAAAAAGCCTTAGGCAAACTATTTAAATTACTAAAACGCAAATAAGCTGCCAAAGCCAGCAATAATATAAGCAAGAAGTTTTTGGAAAAAAAGCGTTTCATGAAAGCCTTATGATTTAATTATACATGAGTCGGTTATAATCAAAGACAATGAATAAACAAAAACTCCAACTCGGCACCTACCAACACTACAAAGGTAATAAATATTTAGTCCTTGGCACCGCTAAACACAGCGAAACTTTGGAAGAGCTGGTGTTATACGCCACTCTCTACGAAAACAAAGAATCTGCCCTGTGGGTCAGACCACTAAAAATGTTTCTAGAAAAGGTGGTGGTCGATGGAAAAGAGGTGGAGAGGTTTAGGAAGATGGAATGAAACAAAAAAGACCGGTCTTTCGACCAGTCTTTTGTTAAGAGCTTGTTTTGCTCTCCTTTTACTTAATTTCCTCCACTTCAAAGATGTTCTGACCGTAAAACCAATCTGGTCCCGCTACGGTCAAGCGGTATTTCCCATCCTTTCTGAGGATGGCATTGATCGCCATTACCTTTTTAATCATCTTCCAGCCATAGATGCTGACAGAGTTATTTAAGGTGATGATTTTTCCATCTGCCAATTGGCAGGTAAAGAGATTAATCGTGTTCTCACCAGAGACACGACTCTCAATATGTTTCACCGTCACCACGACGGTGTGCCTGTTGAGGGAACTCAAAAGCCAAGAAATCCCTAGCAAAAATGAGCCTCCCACAAGCAAAAACAGGACAGGAAAAACGCAAAACAGAACCGGAACCGATACGAACAGTATTTCCATCTCTAAATCTCCTTTGATTGAATGGATGAAAATGAAAAGACAATAATTGTCTGCTCATTTTCATCCAAAAAAACAAAGGTTAGTTAGAAGAAATTGTAAAAGAGCTACTTTTTTTGAAAAAATAAGGTCGCAGTCGACCAATTTTTTCTCAAAAGTTAGTTATTATAGCAATAATACCAGAGAAAGTCAATATTATAGGCCTATGCAGGGCGGGAAGGAATCCACGACTCGCCTCTTTATATTTGCTTTAGGATGGCTCGCTGTATTACCCAGGCTCGTTTTACTCGCTTGGTGGCAGAACTACTGCTTCGCAAGGATGTTTCTTCGTTACCACGCAGAAATAAAAAATCACGCTCACGCGTGACTTCTCATTTCTGCAGGGCGGGAAGGAAT
>DITI01000004.1 GCA_002422765.1 Candidatus Pacebacteria bacterium UBA6188
TTGTCTGGAGGTTGTAGCCAGTCCCAGCTGTGAAAAACTTCAATTTCAGGAAATTGTTTCTTGATGGGATTGAGTCCAAAGCGCCAGAGTTGAGTGAGTAAGGCTGGAGGGTATTTTTGCAAATTTACTTGATAGCGATCGGGCATAACATTGCGCAAGGTTTTGCGCAATTCTTGCTTGAGTAATTTTTGTTGACGCAGTGAGCTGCCGTAGAGCGAGAGTTCTACATCTGCTTCTTTGACTAGAGCTTTAACCAGATCACTGGTATAGCGAGAAACTCCTCGTTGATAAACTAAGCTAGAAACATCAAGACCGATTTTCATGACTGAATGGATGAGCGACTATAAATGCGCACAAAACCAATATTAGGATAGTCTAGCACGCCAACTGGGGTGAAGCCTAGATCCTGTACTACTTTGAGCAATAAATCATCTGGATCAGTCAAGTCACGTAAATAGTCAAAAACTAAAACATATTGATACTTACTAATATCTTTAAAAAGTTCGTGGGGTTGCTCTAGATCATTAGCATAAAAGACGCCGGTGCTGAAGGTTTTAAAGCCGGTTTGATCATAAACTCGCCAAGGAGCAAAAGGTTGATCAAAAGCAAAAAGCACGGCAGTATTGTCGGGAGTGAATTTTTGACTAATTTCCTGACTTAAGCCTCGCCAATCCTCTCTTTGTAGTTCTGGCTTAGTCCAGTAAGCGTAAGTCGAAAAGAGATTAATGGCGATGATGGCAGTGAAAAATATCTTGCTTAGCTGAGGCTTGCTTTTTTGGTAGCTGAGCAACAAAAAAGCCTCGAGCAAGGAAAAAAGTGGCAAGGCAAAAAGAACTCTTTTGGCTTGTAAAACTGGCACAAAGAAGGAAACTAACCAGCTTAAAAGTAAAGGCAAAACTAAAAGGTAGAAGAAAAAAAGCAAGCTAGAGCGATGTTTGTGGCGAGCCAAGATAATGAAGTAAAAAAGCGGTCCAAAAACAGCAACGCTCAGAAAAACGTAGCCGAGATTGAGCTCTAAATCACTCAAGCCAAAAACAAATTTCAAGGGAAGTAAAACTGCGGTTTTAAGTTGAGGCAAACTAACGACTTGTTCCCAACCCGGCATGCTTTGACGTAAGGCCTGACCGGTTTGCAGTTGCTCCAAGAATTTGGGAAGCCAAGGTAAAAAGCCCAAGCCAATGCAACTAGCTAGAAGCAGAATTTTTCGTGGATTAAACTTTTGTTGCCAGAGATAAACAAATTGAGCGATAAGAAGAAAAGGATAAAGGTAGGAAGAATAAAGGCCAAGGACAGAAAAAAGCCCAAAAAGCCAAAGGTGTTTGGCTTTTTTGCTAGTTAAAACCTCCAAAAGTTGCCAAGTGGCCAAAATTGCCCACATAGCGGGAAAACTGTAGGGTCGCAATTCCTGAGAGTAAAAAATATGGAAAGATGAGGTGGCGAGGAAAAGGCTGGCCAAAAGGGCGGTTTTCTTGGAAAAAAGTTTTAAACCCAGACGATAAGTCGCCCAGACAGTTAGAAGTCCAGGCAAAAGACTGGGCAAGAGCCTCACCCACCACTCGGCGCTAGATAGTCCAAACCAAGCGCCTAGGCGAATGCCAAGAAAAGTAATTAGGTGCATCAGGGGTGGCTGGAAATCTTCTCGAATGTCTAATTGTTGAGCTAAAGGTCGAGCACTTTCGAGAAATTGAGCGGCTTCATCAAGCCAAAAGGAAGCATCAAGTAGAGGTAGGCGTAGAAGCAAGGCTAGCAAAATAATCAAATAAATCATGACAATACTCTTATTCTAAAATCCGACTTTCTTCGGTTTTAAAGTAAGCAATGGTTTTTTCTAAACCAGAGCGAAAGGCTGTTTCTGGAACAAAGCCAAGTAATTCTTGAGCTTTGCTAGTATCCGGCTTGCGACGACTAGGATCATCGGATGGTAAATCGCCAAAAACCACATTTTCTTTGCTAACTTGACCGTTGATGATCTTTTGCACCAAAACAGCAGTTTCAAGGACAGTGAATTCTTCAGGATTACCGAGGTTAACGGTCTGCCCCTCTAGCCCATCACCACTAGCCAAGAGCAAGATGCCTCTGACCAGATCGTCGACGTAACAATAGGAGCGAGTTTGTTGGCCCTGACCATAAACGGTCAAAGGTTTTTGTTGAAGAGCTTGGTTGATGAAGTTGGGCAAAATGCGACCGTCGTCATAGCGCATGCGTGGACCATAGGTATTGATNNCGGACCATAGGTGTTGAAAATGCGGACAATGCGGACATCCATCTCATAATTGCGAGTAAAGACGCCACAGATGGTCTCTCCCAAGCGCTTGGCCTCATCATAGCAAGAACGTTCGCCATTGGGATTGACGTTGCCGAAATAGTCCTCTTTTTGAGGATGAACTAGTGGATCGCCATAAATCTCGGAAGTACTGGCAAAAAGGAAGCGAGTTTCTGGACTTTTGGCTTGAAAATAAGTCAGTAGGTTGTGGGTGCCAGAAGAATTGACTAGATAAGTCTCGATCGGGCTATTCTGATAAGCCGGAGGTGAGGCCGGTGAAGCAAAATGCAAAACCAAATCAATCTGTTGAAAAGCTGGTTCAGTTAGACTCAGCTCTTCTAAAAAGCCATCTAGATAGCTAGCGGTNNCGCGACGACCAGTGATGAAGTTGTCTACTCCAATGACACGAGCCCCAAAAGCCAAAGCTTGGTCAACCAGATGAGAGCCAATGAAACCAGCGGCGCCAGTAATGAGAACAGTTTTTTGAGCGAAATATGCTTGCATGAAGCTGATTCTAGCAAAAAGACGAGGGATACAGTAGGAGAGATTTAAGGGTGATGCGCTTTTTTGCAAACTAGAACTGGAATAATGCGGGTTATGGGCTCGTGCATCGGTATGCAGATAAACTTACGAACTTTGTCTTGGGAAAGGGGGGTTCTGCCACCAAGAGCGAAGCTCCTGGGTAATACCTGAAGGGTGAACTCTCCTCGAGTCCACTAGTATTATTAAGCTTGCAAAATTAAGTAAAATTTGGTATAAAATACGCACCGTAAGTTTATCCTCGGGCAACCGGGAAGACAAGCAAAAAGCCACTTAAAAAGTGGCTTTTTTGTTAAACTCGCGCTGATAATTCCTCCACAACAAAAACCAAGTGAAGATCAGCAGGGCGCTACGAGCAATCAAGCGAGTGTAGACGCTGGCCAGCAGGCCGAATTGAGGGACAAAATAAAAATTACCAATCAAGACGATCACTAATTGCAAAAGAGCGCTTTGTGAGAAGTAGCGATTGTCTTTGAAGGCGTAAAAAGTAGAAATAAAAGGAATTACGGCAATACTAAGATAGCCAGCAGCCAAAAGGACGATTAGAATATCGGTGCCAGCCAGATAGCGAGGGCCAATAGTCCACTCGATCAGGTAGGGAGCAAGAGGAATAGTCAGGAAAAAGCCAAAAACCGCCAAGGCGGTAATCCCCCAAGCCTTTTTGAGAAAAGCGTCGAAGTTTTTTTTCTTGGCGTAGGCTGCAACTCGAGGATTGAGGACGTTGGCCAGAGCGTAAGCAACGACGTAGAGGAGCATGGCGATACGGCTAACTCCAGCCAAGAGGCCAGTTTCGTAGGCACTGAGATAATGCTTGGCAAAAAGAACGTCAATATTTTCAATAATTCCAGCGGTGACCACACCCAGAGCAGCATGCTTGAGTAAGCTAGCCACTTTGGGCTGTTCTTTGCGAAAATTTCGATCCAGCTGATATCTGATCCATTTTGGCTTGAGAAATTCAGCGATCAATAAGCTTGGCAAAGTGCTGAGCAAGTAGAGGGTTAAAATTAATTGAGTATCTTTGATCTGCCAGATGAAAAATAACAAAGCAAAGGTGAATTTGAGCAAGGAAGGTAAAAAATAATTGTAAGCGGCTAGTTTAAATTTCCCCAAGCTTTGTAGGGTAGTTTGAGCTGATTCAAAGTAAGTCACGGAAAGACTAAAGATGAAAGTGAGCGGAATCAACAGGGAGTTTTGAATGTGGAGCAAGTTGGAAAGTTGCTCAGACAAGACAATGCCCAAAATGCTTAAAGTCAGAGAAATCGCCAGACGGTACTTGAGAATTAGAGAAAGATAAGCGCTAATTTTGGCTCGACGAAATTCTTTGCCAACAAATTTTTGAATGACGGTGTTAAGGCCAAAATCATTGAAGCGATTGAGGATTAAAGAGAGCGAAAAAGCCACCGAAAAATCTGCAAAACTAGTCGGACCTAGAAGTCGCGAGATTAAAATAATAGCCAAGGCAGAAAAGCCAGAGGCTAAACCATAAGAACTAATGGTCAAAGCGCTGTGGCGCAGGCCTTCAGATTGACGTAATTTGGCAACAAAAGAGAGCATGAATCCATGATAAGGATTTTGGAGGGAATTAGCAACGATCACGCTTAGTGTAAACGAGGAGTGATATTCTTGTGATCATGATGATTAATTCTGATCAAGTATTGACAAATTCATTACATTTGCATTACAATGAAAGCATTATGAACAATGCCGTTATTCAAATTCGTACCGATCAAGAACTCAAAGAAGCAGCTCAAAAGGTCGCCGAAGAATTGGGTTTTTCACTCAGCTCCCTGATCAAGGCTTTCCTCAAAAATGTCACTCGTACTAAAATGGTCACTTTTTCCACTGGAGAAATTCCTTCAGCTTGGTTGCTTGAGCAAATGGCGCAGTCTAAAAAAGATCTGCAAAAAGGTGATTACTATAAATTTGACTCAGAAAAAGAGTCTTTAGCATTTCTTAAAAAGCAGGAGAAATGATTGTTAATTACAGTAAATCTTTCATTAAACAATTTAAAAAATCTCCACAAAAGATCAAATCTCAACTAATTAAACGCCTTGAACTTTTTAGCAAAAATCCAAGCCACTTGTCTCTACACAATCATTCTCTCAACGGTGAATATCTGGGTTATCGCAGTATCAATGTGAGCGGTGATTGGCGAGCTATTTATGTGCAAATGAGTGAAAATGCAGTTCTGTTTATTGCTTTAGGAACTCATAGTCAGCTTTATAAATAAGGGTTTTTACCTACACTCTCACCCACTCCATCTTGTGACTAGCAGGCTTTTTCTGTTTTGGATATTTGACTTTTAAAGTCGGCAATTTTCCCCTCCCCAAATCCTTTCTCACAAAAAAGGCGTTATGGCCGAAGTTATTGAGGGCGACGAGGCGGTAGCCTTTCTTTTTGGCGAGTTTGACCATGGCGTTCAAAGAGGCGCCGAAGTAGCTAGGATTTTCTTGACGCAGGTGGGCAAAAGCAGTCAGATCAGTCTGATAAGGAATAGTGACTGGATCAGGACTTTGCCAGAATTGATTGATTTCCAAGACCAGGACGCGTGGCTTGACGACCTCCAAAGCTTGAAAGAGCCAATAATCATTGCTGTCTACGTCGAGGGAAAAGAGATCGATCTCACCTTTGAAGCCAGCTTTGGCGATGCTTTGATTGAGATTATCTCTGGTCAGGGTAGCTTGAAGAAGTTGGGGTGGCTGATAAGTAGTACTTCGACAGTTGCGAAAGAAACGCTGGAGCTTTTGAATGTTTTTGTGATCAGCGTCAATGATCAGACCACGCCAAGCGTGATTGACCAAAAGATTGGTTAAATTACTCTCGGGAAAAGCAAAATAGTCACTTTGACAATCAGCGCCAATCTCGATGCCTAGTTTTTGACCAAAGCCAATTTGGCTGAAGATATAAAGCAAAAGACCATCTTCATCGAATTGAGAGAAAGCGCGGAAACCTAAGGCCTCTCTAGGCAATGGTTTGCTTAGCGAAGAATAAGTGGCGAGAAGTTGCTTCTGGGCGATTTGGTTGGGGCTAGTGTCGGCATTAAAAAGTGGATGAGAAAGATAGGCGAAATCACGCAGAGGCCAAGTGAGGAAACGGCGAAGGAGGTAGATGAGGTGACGCATTTTTTATATTGTAGCAGTTGATGAAATATTAGAGGGAGATAATGCCAATATGGGCTCGTGTGCTGGTGCATAGACAGGTCTACGAAACTTGTCTTGGGGGTTCAATTCCCCTCGAGTCCACTCCTTTTTGATACTTGCGAAAAAGGGAAAAATTTGGTATAAATTAAGGATCGTAGACCTGTCCTCGGGAAACCGAGAAGACAAGCAAAAAGCCACTTTAAAAGGTGGCTTTTTTGTTTTAATGGCCTCTTTTTTTCAAGTCAAGAACTCTGCTACAATGAAGGCCATGTTGTCCTTTTTCTTTGTTTTGTTTTTTACTTTTAGTATCTTGAATATTGTTTATTGGCCAACTCAGCATTTTTTGGTCAAAGAGACCATGACTTGGTTGAGAATTCCAGACTTGTACTTGGGCTTTTTTATCTTGGGGCTAATTGCTTTACTGACTTTGTTTCAAAACAAAATTCTTAATTTATCCAAAACTAAGCTTTATCTTTTAGCTTTTTTAACTGGTTTTTTAGCGATTGTCAGCTATCAGCGTTTTTATGTGCAGGAAAGAGCTTTTTATCACCAGCCGGTAATTTATAGCGTGACTCCTGACTGGGGAATTCAGGGAATGGGTGTTAAAATTAGTGGCGTTCGTTTTAGCGATTCAAATCAGACAAATGGTCAGATTAGAGTTGGCGAGCAAGAAATGCTGGTAGTGAAGTGGAGCGATGAGACAATTATTGCTAAACTCAATGTGCCAGAAAAACTTGGCCCAACTAAATTACAGGTCATTAGATCTGACAGCGTGCCAAGTAATGAAGTGGATTTTTTACTTAAAGATCCAAGTGAACTAGGAAAATAAATATGAAACTAATTGTTATGGTCCCCTGTTATAACGAAGAGCAAACTTTGCCTTTGGTAATCAATTCAATTCCTCGCCAGATCAAAGGAATCAATAAAGTAGAGACCATGATTATTGATGATGGCTCTTCTGATCAGACAGTGCAAGTGGCCAAGCAACTCAAAGTCGATCACATTATTCAACACGCCAGCAATAAGGGTCTGGCTAGAGCTTTTGAAACAGGCTTAGACGCTTGTTTGGAATTGGGAGCTGACATTATCGTTAATACTGATGGTGACAATCAATATCCACAAGCAGATATTCCCAAATTAGTTGAGCCAATTT
>DITI01000001.1 GCA_002422765.1 Candidatus Pacebacteria bacterium UBA6188
CCAACTACTTCGCCCGGGGCTTCTTCGGTACCAGCCAACATCGAGCCGACCATGATTACTCTAGCTCCAGCTGCGATTGCCTTGGCAAAATCAGCTGGCTTACGAATACCTCCATCAGCAATCACTTCTAAACCTGAAGCAGTGGTTTCAAAGACCGCAGAAAGTTGAGGAAAACCAGCCCCAGCCACCAAACGAGTGATACACATACCACCTCCACCCACACCTACGCGAGCAATGGTGAGACCAGCCTTTTTATAAGACATGGCCTGATCGTAACTAACAATATTGCCGGCAATCACCGTGAGCTTAAGTTTGCTTTGAATTTCAGCAGCGGTGCTAATGATCTCACTCATGCCACCATGAGCCACATCCAGCAAAATTGCTTTAGCACCCAGCTTCTTAAAAGCTTCGGCATTTTTGAGCGCATCTTTAAGCCCAATTGAATAAACCGCATCAATTTTGGCTTTTTGTAAGCGAGCAGCTGCTTCCAAAGCTTCATTAATAAAAACTCTAGGCATGAAAGTTAGACCGCCGACGCGGTGCATGAGGGCTGCCATTTTTTCACCACTAACTGTGTCCATAGGCGCAGTAACAATTGGTTTTTGCAATTTAAAAGGTCCAAATTGAACTGAGACGTCAGTCTCGCGACGCGAACCAATCTTGGTTTCTGCCTGAGGCATAATTAAAACATCATCATAGGTTAAGCTAGCTGGATGAGCACTGCTAATATTTGGCCAAGATTCGGTTTGGCCGAGGTATTTGTAAAAAGTTGTAGACATAATTTTCCTTAATTTAATTTAGTAATATTTAATCGTCTGATCGCGTTTGGGACCAACGCTCACTAAGAGTGGCTGCACCTGCAAACTCTTAGTTAAAAAAGCCACGAACTGCAGGGCTTCTTTCGGCAGATCGCTCATTTTTTTAACCTCAGTTAACTTCTGACCATCGAAGCTAGGTAGCTCAATGTATTTCGCAGTGACTTGATTGAGGTATTCCTGATCGGGACGATAAGGCACTTCTTGGCCATCTTTTTCATAAGCCACACAGACCTTGATTGGTACCTCTTCGTAAGCAATGTCTAGATGAGTTAAGGTTAAATATTCAACTCGCCCCACTCTAAACAAATACGACAACATTGGTAAATCAATATAAGCAATGTCACGGGGACGCTTAGTGGTCGCACCATATTCATTAGCATCTTCACGAATGCGTTTGGCCAAAGCTTCTTCCATCATGGTGGGCAGAACTCTAGTGCCCACACTGGAAGTGTAAGTTGCTTTGATAGTGGCAGCTTTAACGGCCAAAAGCTGATCATCTACTGCACCTTCGGTCGAAGAATAAATGCCATCAAAACCACAATTAGAAGCAGTCACGTCAGGATAAACTCCATAGCGAGGATCAATTCCCAAAGCCTGTGCTTTCTCAAAAACCATCGGGGTTTGACCTTGCCAAGTTTGTTCAATCAGAGCTTGAGCTTCACTGACAAAAGGCTTGAGCGTTTCTTTGGCCACAGCTAATGCCTGACTAAATGAAGCTAAATCACCCACTTCAACACTCGAACCATCCAATCTCGGCACTTGAACCTCAGCCAACTCAAAACCAAAACCCTGACATAACATTTGGTAGTGACTGAAATGAGCGGCAACTCTCTCTTGCCAATCCAGCGCAAACAAATCGCGCATGCGTAGAGGATTACGATAAATCACGTCAGCATAGGCTGGTGAAATACCACGCCCAGTCGCAGCTTTGCTACCAGTTGCTTTCATTTTCAAAACTGCCTCAAAAGCGCGATGAGTGTCCAAGCACAATAGAGCCATCTCATCAATTATTAATTTGGCTGGCATTTTCTGACCATCCAAAACTTTTTCTACTTCTTTAATTTCTAAGACTAAATCTTGAGGGTGAATAACCATTTCTTTACCCAATACTACCGTGCAACCCTTTTGCAAAACACCAGAACCAAGCTGGTGAAGAGCAATTTTTTTATCGCCAAAAGCAATGGTGTGACCGGCATTGGCACCACCATTATCACGATAATGGAAAGCACTTTGGTGTTCTTGTAGGAAAAGTGCAGTTAATTCATCGGTAATACGACCCTTACCTTCGTCACCTAAAGCTCCGCCGACCACAGCGATGGAATTAGCTCGACGTCCAGCCTTAGTGAAAGGGTCATGATCGAGTTTTTGGTCGGCACCAAAGAGTTGACCTTCTTTATAAACCGAATTGTAAACACTTAAAAAATCATTAGCCATGATTTTAATTCCTTTATTTAGTTGATAATTTGGAATTTTCTTTGATAAATTTTTTTGTTTTGGCAACAGTTTGTTCACCTAATTGTACTGATAAACCAAGGTAATTGCTGACATCTAGTTGTTCTAGTTCCTGACCCACACCCTTGCTTAATTCTTGCCATTCAGCTTGAGTCAAAACTTTATTTTTGGCTAATTTAGCCATCTTTTCGTAAGCTTCGTTGTCACCATTCTTACGAGCTATTGTCTGCCATGCTTCAGTCAAAATATTGTAGTTTGCTTCTAGAGCTTGTTGCATAGCCTTTTCATCTGCAGCTAGCTTGCTTAAACCTCCACTCAAACTTTGGTAGGCCAACAAACAATAAGCAAAAACACTGCCCATGTTGCGCAACACCGTGCTTTCTGACAGATCTCTCTGCAAACGACTAATTGGCAACTTGCGCATCATGCCCTCCAACATGGCATTTGCCATGACTAAATTGCCTTCTGAATTTTCGAATTCAATAGGATTAATTTTTTGAGGCATGGTGCTGGAGCCAATAAATTTCTCCTTGCCTTGTTGCACCAACCAGCCGTCACTAATGTAACGCCAAATATCTTGATTAAGGTCTAGCAAAATACTATTGAGGCGATGAAAAATGGAAAAAACTTTAACCAAATCATCGGCTGGAGCAATTTGAGTACTTACTTCGACCAACTCAAAACCCAAATCCTGAACCAATTCACGACTCAATTCTGGCCAATTAAGCTCAGGGTGAGCCAAATACATCGCCTGATAAGCACCTACTGCTCCACTAAATTTGCCTTGCAGCTTAACTTCTTGAATTTCTTTTAAAAGTGCTAATAAACGAGCACTAAAGACTGCCAATTCTTTACCAAAAGTAGTAGGAATCGCTGCTTGACCGTGGGTGCGAGCCAACATTGGCAACTTAACGTATTTCTCACTCAAAGAATTTAAATTTTCTAAAACGACAATAAGACTTGGCCACATCACTTCCTGCAAACCACCACGCAGCATTAAACGATAGGCCAAATTATTAACATCTTCAGAAGTGATAGCAAAATGTAAATGAGAAACAAGGTGTTCTAAACCTTTGTTCAGAAACTGTTCGCGTAAATAATATTCAACTGCTTTAACATCGTGATGAGTTTCTCTTTCCAACTCTTTAACTCTGTTAATAGCATTTTCATCAAAAACTGCTAATTCATCCAAAGTTGTCAACTCACTTTGACTAAGCGAGGAAATTACTCCGTACTTGGCTAAAAAACGCAAGTAAAGCAATTCAATTTTGATTCTAGAGGAAATTAAAGCTGCTTCTGAAAAATGGGTGCGAAGTGAGCTTGTCTTACTTAGATAGCGACCGTCGATTGGCGAAACCGCCAACGCATTGTCTTTAAGCATCCATTGACTAATTGTAACGCAACTCATTGAATAATGCCACCCCCCAAAACCAAATCACCTTGGTAAAAAACCACAGATTGACCTGCAGTAACTGCTCTTTGTGGGTCTTGAAACTCAACTCGCACGCTTTTTTCATCAAGTGGCTGAATGGTGGCTGAAGCCTCTCTGGAACCGTAACGAATTTTGACAGTAGCTTGGACTGGCTCAGTTAATTGATCAACCGCAATAAAATTCAAATCGCTGGCGATTAAACTGGTCGACAAAATATCTGCCTCTTCACCCAAAACAATTTCATTGCGCTCGACATCTATTTTGCTTACAAAAACTGGTTTACCGGTGGCAATGCCCAAACCTTTGCGCTGACCGATAGTGTAGTGATAAAGACCTTTGTGTTTACCTAAAATTTTACCTTGCTGATCTACAAAATTACCGGGTTCAATTTTAATCCCAGTACGCTGTTCAATAAAAGCAGAGTAATCATGGTGCACTACAAAACAAATGTCCTGACTATCTGGCTTGCTGGCCACTCCTAAGCCCAAATTTTTGGCAATTTCCCTGACCTTTGGTTTTTCATAAGGCGCTAAAGGAAAAAGCGTGTGAGCTAATTGATCCTGAGTTAAGTTGTATAAAGGATAAGTTTGATCTTTGGCCAAACTTGCCGAACGCTTCAACAGAAATCTTCCGTTTTCTTCTACCACTGTTGCGTAATGACCAGTCGCCACATAATCCATGCCTAGTTCACGAGCCTTTTTTAAGAATTCATCAAATTTAATATAGCGATTACAAGCAATACAAGGATTGGGAGTCTTACCTCGCAAATATTCATTGGTAAAATATTCAATTACTTTTTGCTCAAAAATTTCCTTAAAATTTAAAACATAATAAGGAATGCCTAATTTATTGGCCACCCGACGCGCATCATCAACTGCCGACAATGAGCAACAAGAACCATTCTCATCTTTCTTATCATCTTGCCAAATTTGCATCGTCACTCCAACCACTTCATAACCTTGTTCTAAAAGCAAAGCCGCCGCCACTGAGCTATCCACTCCACCACTCATGCCCACCATCACCTTTTTTTTCATAAAAATTTATTTAGGCAAAACCTCTTTCAAAGTAGCTAGTAAATAATCTAAATCTGCTGAAGTGTTTTCATCGCCAAAAGTAATACGCAGAGACCCTTTGGCCATAGCTTTATCCAATCCCAAAGCTAAAAGCACGTGAGATGGCTCGATTGATAAAGAACTACAAGCTGAACCACTAGAGGCAGAAATGCCTTTCATATCAAGCTGCATTAGCAAAACGTCACCTTCGACTTTTGGAAAAGAAAAGTTAACATTACCTGGCAATCTTCGATTAGAATGACCGTTGAGCTTAGCACCTTGAAAATTATCTGAGATTTCTTTGATGGTTCGGTCTCTCAAAGTCTTCATTTTTTGAGTGCGCTCTGCCAAATTTTGATAAGCTAATTCCAAAGCTTTGGCCATTGCCACAATCGCTGCCACATTTTCCGTGCCTGCTCGCAACTCACGTTCTTGACTGCCACCATGCAAAAGGTTTTCAATAGCCAAACCATTCTTTAAATAAAGAGCTCCAATACCTTTGGGAGCATGAAATTTATGGCCAGAAATTGACATTGCATCTATTCCTATTTTTTTAACATCAATCTCTAAATTAGAAACCGCTTGCACACCGTCAGTGTGAAAGATGATCTGTTTTTCTTTAGCTAACTGAGCAATTTGAGCAACTGGTTGAATAGTGCCGATTTCGTTGTTGGCAAACATGATGGNNCTCTAATCGCTTCTTCCAAATCAGAAAGAGAGACTGAGCCAAATTCATCGACTGGCAAATAAGTGACTTCAAAACCATTTTTCTCCAAGAATTGACAACTATGTAAAACAGCGTGATGCTCAATTTGTGAAGTAATAATATGCTTACCTTTGTCTTGATGAGCGTAAGCCAAACCTTTCAAAGCCCAATTATCTGCCTCGGTACCTGAGGCAGTAAAGAAAATTTCTTTAGGTTCAGCTCCGATTAAAGCAGCAATTTTTTCTCTAGAATTTTCAATTGCCTGTTTGCTTTTTCTAGCCAAATCATAAACTGAAGAAGCATTACCGTAAAAATCATTTAGATAAGGCAACATCGCCTCTAAAACTTCAGGTTTAACTTTAGTGGTGGCAGCATTATCTAAATAAACTTGATGCATAAATTTTATTTAACTTTTGAAGGATTTTTTACTTTATTTAATTCTTGAATTAATTCTTCAATTTCGTCGTCTTCCAAACCGTGCATCTTGGCGCCCTCTTCCAAAGTGTCCCAACCTGCAGCAAAACAATTGCCGCAATAGAGACCATATTCGTAAAGCACGTCATTCATCTCTGGATTCTCCTCAATCAAATCCTCGATAGCGGTGTCTTTATTAATTTGCAGAGTTTTATCCATGAAACTGCCTTTCATATTGAGCTAAAGCTTCATGCAAAGCTTGAAGAGTCAGCGTGGCACAAGCGACCCGACTCGTACTTAGGTTCAAATCAATAAGTTCTAATAATCTTGCTTGATCAATTTTTTTGGCCTGAGCAATTTTTTGACCAACGATTTCTGCCAATAAAAATTCTGCACCGATTAAACTCACAAAACACATGTCCCCTTTAAATTTAGCGTCTGTAATCAGACCATCTTCAATCTGCAAAAAAAGCTGTAAACGATCACCACAAAAAGGATTGTGTTTTTCCAAAGATATAGAAGGATTGTTCAACTGTCCACGAAAACTAGGATCCTTGTAAATCTCCATCAGCTCACTGCGGTAAAGTTCATCCATAATATGCAATTGCCTTGACTAAATTATTAAGTAAAATATCTAGATCTTCCTTGGTATTATAAAAATAATAAGAAGCACGCAGAGTTGCCCCACACTGACGACTCTGATGTAGTGGCATGGCGCAATGAAAACCAGCGCGCAAAGCTAAATTATTTTTGGATAAATAATCACTCAAGTCATGAGCGTGAACACCTTCCACTGTAAAAGAAACTAGACCAGTGCGCATTTCAGCTGAGGCTTCACCTAGTAATTTGACTTTTTTCATTGACTGCAAACCTACAAGCAAGTGTTTGCTCAAATCAATTTCATGCTTTCTGATTTCTGTTAAAGAAATTTTCTCTAAATAATTAATTGCTGCAACCAAAGCCAAAACTCCAGCCACGTTGGGCGTGCCAGCTTCAAATTTTTCCGGATAATCAGCCCAAACGACCTCGTCCAAAGTTACTGACTCAATCATGCCTCCACCCAATTGATAAGGAGGCATCTGAGCCAAAATTTCTTCTCTTGCGTATAAAACACCGATACCCATTGGAGCCAGCATTNNAAATCACAATCCAAATCTTGAACATTAACTGATAAATGAGGAACAGCCTGCGCTCCGTCCACCACTAAAACCGCACCAACATTGTGGACTTTTTTAGCAATTTCTTTCAAATCATTGATGGTTCCCAAAACATTGGAGGCATGAGCGATAGCCACAATTTTAGTTTTATTTGTGAGCTTTTCTTGCCATTCTTCATCAGCAATAAAACCAAACTCATTACTTTGTAAAACTCGCAAAATCGCTCCAGTTTGCTGACAAATCTCTCTCCATGGTAAAAAATTACTGTGATGTTCAAAGTCAGCCACCAGCACCTCATCACCTTTTTTTAGCTTGCTTAGCGCATAAGTTTGAGCAACTAGATTAAGACTTTCAGTTGTGCCTTTGGTAAAAATTATTTCCTTGTTTGATCTAGCGCCCAAAAATTCAGCTACTTTTTGTCTGGCTGAGTCATAAGCTTGACTGGCAAATTCACTCAACTCATAAACTCCGCGATGCACATTGGCATTGTGTTGACTATAAAATTGATTGAGAGCATCAATAACCACTTGTGGCTTTTGGCTAGTGGCAGCATTATCAAGATAAACCAGTTGAGGATGGTGCTTAAAAATGGGAAAATCTTTTTTAATCTTTTGCGCGTCTAACATAGTTTTATTTTAAGCTAAATAAGCTTGAATTAATTTTTTGGCCGCTGGCAATTTAACCTCTGTCAAAATTTTATTAAAAAAAGCTTCTTCCAAAATTTTCTCTGC
>DITI01000061.1 GCA_002422765.1 Candidatus Pacebacteria bacterium UBA6188
GTGACCCCATGGAGAATCGAACTCCAGTTATCGGGATGAGAACCCGATGTCCTAACCACTAGACGATGGGGCCGAGGGTTTAACTTCGAAGGATTATAGCAAAAAAGCCTCAATTTGCTAAGCGTAACACTTCTTGTAATCGTGTTGCGCAATAATGCTTTTATGGTTTTAGTTGTAATTTTATTTTTACTGCAATTTATTATTTTTAATTCTGAGGTTGAGGCGCAAGCGCAGAATTACCAATTTGTTTTAGTTGATAATTCAATTAATTTGGAGCTTTTTAAACCATTGGATTTTTTACCAACAGAGACAGGAGATATAAAAGATTCAAATAATTTACACCCAAGCTTCTTGCAATTTGCTTATCAGATAGAAGCAGATCAGGATTTGCCTTCAGACATCCCCTTATTTTTATTAGCATTTGATCGACAGGTAGTTTTTTTTGCTGATTCAAATCAGGCAGATGGCTTAGAGCATCAGGTTCAAATTGATTTAAAGGATTATTTTAAAGATGAAGAAAATTGGAGCTTGCCAGTTTTTTACCAAAATCAATATTTTAATGATCTACAACTAAAACTTCATAAGCTTTCATTTTTGGAGGATTATTCTTTACCTTTGTCCTCATCAGTTGCGATTAATGATCTAACTGCCATTGAGGAAACAGACGGCTCTCTAACCCTGCTCTTTTCCTTAGTAGAAAAAAACAAACAAAGACATGTTTATGAGTTACTTTGTTTAGATCAAAAGAGTCAAAAATTGCTTTCTTCCAAAAAATTGCTTAGAAATGATGAATTTTTATGGCCAAATTTTAATTTTAGTAACCTGCTTAGCAACCAAAAGCAGGAACTGATTTTCCATTTATCAGATTTTGTTTGTGATGAAGAAATAGTGGTTTTGCTTGATGGCGAGCTTAGGTCTCAAGCGACGCAAATGATAAGGGTTAGTGATTTATGAGAATAGTTAAGCTTGATTGCTTTTTTGAGAATGAATCTTGTCAAATTGTTTCTTCTTGGCAGAATTTTCAAATTTCTAGTCCAATTGAGAATAATTTTATTTTAGAAATAAATAATTTGAGCGCAAAAGATTGCGAGCTTTATTTGCAAGCTAAAAATTTCACCTCAAATGTTGAGGCCAACAGAATTAAACTCATGCTCAGTCAAGATAAGCAACTAATTTATCAGGCTAATTTGGCTGATTTTTTTCAACAAAAAATTGAGCTAGGTCATTTACTTGCTCAAACTACGAAGCAATATCTTTTCGTTTTTGATCTAAGTCACTTGTTTACCGAGTTGGAGAAATTCTCACTTAATTTTGATTTGACAATTGATTTTAATTGTTTGGTTTTGGAATCAAGATCTACTAGTCTAGAAGAAGCAAGTAAAGAATCATCGGCTAGTGTTTTGTCCAGCAACGACAGTGACAAGACTTTGGAGTCAAGTCCAAGTAACCTTTCACTTCTTGCTTCATTGTCTATCTTGTTTGTCCTCCTTCTTTTTGCCATAATTAAAATCGTTCATGGTAAAAAGAAGAAAAAATAAGCAAAGTCTGTGGTCGAAGCTAGATCGTCTCTTCAGACCTCAATTGACCAATAAATACCGGTCTTCTCTTTTACATCCCAAATCAATTTTAATGTTGGCCTTTATTTCTTTGGCAGTTTTTTCTTTATTCAATGCCTTAAGATTTTTCCCTAGTCTAGCCGATAAAATTTTAGGTTTTAGCTCTAATATTAATGTGAATGACCTCTTGCAGGAAACTAATAGAGAAAGAGAAGGCCTAGGTCTTAAGCCTCTGGTAATCAACGAGGAGCTTAATCAAGCGGCTTTGGCCAAAGCTCAAGACATGTTTAACGATCAGTACTGGGCTCATGTAGCTCCAGATGGCAAACAAGCATGGGATTTCATTAAAGAAACTAAGTATGTTTATAAATATGCTGGAGAAAACTTGGCTAGAGATTTTGATAATAGTGCCGAAGTTGTTAGGGCTTGGATGGCTTCTCCCTCACATCGGGAAAATATTGTGAATGCTGATTTTACTCAAATGGGCTTGGCAGTAGTAAATGGCAACCTAAAGGGTTTCAACACAACCCTGGTAGTGCAAATTTTTGCAGTGCCCTCCTCAGTGACTTTAAAAAATAGTGTTGGTAGTGAATTTCATTTGCCCAAGGCAGCAGAACCAAATTATCAAGAACGAGAGTTGGTGGCTGGAGAAAAAAGCAGCAATCGTGATTTAGTTTTTTCACCCCTCAATCTCACTAAAACCTTCTTTTTGCTGGTGGTGTTGCTGATTGTTTTAACCTTGGCTTATGATTCTTTTGTAGCTTCCAATAGAAAATATGAGCGCTTGGTGGGACAAAATTTTGCTCATTTAGCTCTTTTTATGACAGTGGCCTTTTTACTAGTTTTGTTTAAGGGAGGTAGTGTTTTACCATGAAAAGTTTTTTGAAAAAAAATCAATTAGCTTACCTGATTTTATTCATTTTGTTAGGTCTTTTTGCTTTGCTTTTTATGCGAGCTTGGCCTAATAGAGAGCTCCAAAGACAATTGACGCTTGGCTTTGGAATTACATATTTTGTTTGGGGGGTTTTGACTCACGTTAAAAGTAAAAAAATCAACTCTGAGATAATTTTTGAATATTTAGCAATTTCCATGTTGGCAGTTTTAATTATTGTTTTAATTACTCTTTAAAACATTGCTAGCTAAACCAAATCAATCACTGTAGAATAATTTTTATGCAAAGATTATTGTTAATATTTTTTGCCCTAGTTTGTTTTGTTTCTCCCACTGCTGCGCAAGAACTTGTTGAGCAAGATCAACCCGGCAACTTGAAAACTGATCTGATTTGGCAAAGAGAGCGTTTGGATGAGGAAATTGCTACCGTCAAAGCAACTTACCAATCCCAATTAGAAGACTATCTTTATCAAGATAAGCTTTACCGAATTGCTTATGATCAAAACAAGCAACTGCAAACTCTAGTTTCTATAGAAGATTTGGTGCAAAAAGCCAAGAATCTTGGCATGAAACGAGACGAAGTTTTATCTAGTTATCTAAACTTACTGAGGCTTAAGTTAATTGCTACGGAAGGTATCGAACTGTCTTTAAAGACTAAATATATAGGGCAACTGGAAGCGACGATTGCTTATTTGCAGGCTCATCAAGAAATTCTCCAAAACTTGCATGATCGAGACCAAGTGGCTTCTTCTTTAACTACTTTTAGCAATGATCAGGGGGGAGTGGCCAATTTAGCCAATGAGGTTTTGGTGCTTTTGTCAGTTGGCAATTTGCAGATGATTTATGACAAGTCAATAGTTTTAAAAAAAGATATTGATTCATATTTGGATGAAAAAGGCACTTTAAGTTTGCCGGCTATTGATCGAGCCAGTTCTGAAACCAATCGTAGTTTAGACTCAGCTAAGTTGAAACTTGATGCTTTTTGGGCAGACATCTTAAAGCAGAGAGGTGGTAATTGGTATTTGGCTAAATTTTATGAGGATCTACCAAGAACCCTCAACCCAATCTATGTTAATTTGTCTCAATCTATTTCTTATTTAAATGAATTATTAAGCATTTAATATGTCTTTTTTAAGAAACGAAACCACTCAAGCCAACCAAACTGAATTTGTCGATCAGGTTCAGTTTTTAGACGCTAAGCCGAAGCAGCGCTTGAGTTTTAAAGATTTGCAGAAGAACAAAAGTCTCAGGCCTTTTTATGCTTTAATTATTGTTTTATTTCTTATTTTATTTTTCACTTTCCTATCAATCTTTTTGAAGAAGGCTCCCAATCCAGATCCAGTTTTCAATCAAAAAGAAGAGAATGTGGAGCTTGGTCCACTCAATCAGCGAGTTTATGAATTGCGAGAAACTCTTAAAGAACATAATCCCACCAAGCAAAGCCTACCCTTTCCTCGGGTTGATTTGGAGTTTAATATCAATTAGAATGCTCTGAATAAAAATATGGCAATACATAAATCTTCTTATCTGGATAAATTTGAAAAAACACTCAATCATGCGCAAAATGATTTTGCTTCTTTGCGCACTGGTAGAGCTAGCGCTCAACTTCTTGATGGTATTTCTGTGGAGGCTTATGGTACCAAAATGGCTTTGCATGAGGTCGCCTCAATTTCAACTCCTGATACTCAACTTTTAACAGTTAAGCCTTGGGATAAAAGCTTGTTGTCAGAGATAGAGAAAGCAATTCAAGTGGCTCAACTCAATTTAAATCCGATTGTGGATGGAGATTTGATTAGAATTGTTGTGCCATCTCCCACTCAAGAAAGAAGACTAGAGATGGTCAAGATACTGCATCAAAAAGAAGAAGAAGCTAAGGTTATGTTGCGCAGTGTGCGCTCTGATTCACGTCGAGATATTGAAAAACAAGAAGGAGAAGCAGGTGTCAGTGAAGATGATATTAAAGCTGAAGTAGCAGAACTGGACAACACCGTTAAAGAATACATTTCCAAATTAGAAGAGATGACTAAGAAAAAAGAACAAGAACTCTTGAGTCTTTGAAATTGCTTGGACACTAACTCGTTACGGAATAAAATATGGCAGCTTTGATTTTCATTCTTATTTTGTCTCTTTTGGTTATCATTCATGAAGCTGGACATTTTTTAGCTGCCAAAAGAAACGGCATTAAAGTTAAAGAATTTGGTTTGGGTTACCCACCTCGTCTTTTGAAGCTTTTCCGCCTCAAAGAAACTCTTTTCTCTCTCAATCTAATCCCTTTTGGTGGTTTTGTGCAGATGGAGGGTGAAAATGGTCCAGAAGACGAACCGGATTCTACCAGCTCCTTTCATAACAAGTCGATTAAGGCGCGTTTGGAAGTGGTTCTGGCTGGAGTGTTTTTTAATTTTGTTTTTGGTGTTTTGGCCTTTGCTGCAATTTTTTACCAGCTTGGCATCCCCACACCTCTTTATGATCAAGCCAGAATTGGACAGGTTGTAGAGGATTCTCCAGCCAAGCAAGCAGGTTTATTGGACAACACCAATATTTTGGCTTTTCAAGTTAACGAGCAATGGGTCAAGATGAGCAGTCCAAAAGAGGTGCAAAGCTTTGTGGCCGCGCATCTAGGTGAGGAGGTTGTTGTGCGTAGCTCTTTACCTTGTGAGCAGGAAACTTGCCCAGATCAATATCAGGAACACAGTATTTACCTCAGAACTCAAGAGGAAACTCCTGAGGGAGAGGGGACGATGGGGATTATCTTTAGCGAAGTTATCTTTAAGAATTACCCTTGGTATTTAATGCCTTTCAAGACGATTGCTGAAGCTTTCAAGCAATCTTTCGCTTTGGCGTTAATGATTATTCAAGCTTTGTGGCAGTTAGTGCTTGATTTGTTAGCTGGTCGAGGAGTGCAGCAGGAAATTGCTGGTCCTATTGGCATCATTGATCAAGCCAACACTTATGGTTTTTTTGAAGGTGGTTTTTTGAACATTGTGAACTTTGCAGCTCTTTTATCAATTAATTTGGGCATTATGAATCTATTGCCGATTCCAGCTTTAGATGGTGGTCGAGCAGTATTGATTGTGTTGGAGAAATTCTTTAAGAAAAGAAAAATTGATAAACTAGCTGCTTACTTGAATTATTTTGGTTATATTTCTCTACTTGCTTTGATGGTCATTGTTTCTTTTAATGATATTAGAAATATTTTTAGATAATATGGCAAAAAAAAGAACTAAAAAAGATCGTTTGCGTAGTGATTCTCGTCGTCACAGAACGACAGCGGAGGTTTTACCTGAGAAAAACGCCTCTCCCAAGCTAGAAAGCAAGAAAGTAGCTGAGGTAGAGCTAGAAAAAAAGAGCAGCTATTTGCGAGATATTTTTTCTTACGATCCTCAATTGATTGTTAAAGATTTAAAGAAAACTTTCTTGGTTTTTATTTTTATTTTACTGGTTTTGTTAACTGTAGCTCTATTATATACTTGAAGTTTAAATGCAATTGAAGAAAGGATTTATGCCTAAGAAGAATTTAATTATCGTTTTGATTTTATATGTGCTTAGTTCCGGATTGTCTTTTTTGGCTTTTTCTTCTTTTTCTAAAAGCTCAGTGGCTACTGGAGACAACAAGCAAGTGCTTGATCCAGATCAAACTTTGCTCAGCAGTCTTTTAAACATTGATCCCAACGAACCAAGAGACCAAGCTTGTCCTTTAAATGGTGCCTATTACACCAAAACGGAAAAAGATGCTTGGGATGCTCGTCGACCACTTTATGTCATGATTGAGANNCCCCAGACTCTCGTCCTCAGGCTGGTCTGAGTCAAGCTGATGTGGTTTTTGAAGCAGTGGCGGAGGGAGGAGTGACTCGCTTTGGTGCTTTATTTTATTGCGCCGCTCAAGCCAATGACTTAACTTTAGCTCCAATCCGTTCTGCTAGAACTTATTATCTTGATTGGGCATCTGGTTTTAATTTGCCCATGTATGTTCACGTTGGTGGAGCCAATGTACCTGGTCCAACCGACGCTCTTGGCCAAATTCGCGAATATGGCTGGGAGGGTGAGAATGACATCAACCAGTTTTCTGTAGGCTATCCGACTTTCTTCCGTAATTACAATCGTATTCCAGGCAAGGAAATTGCTACTGAACACACCATGGAAACCACCACAGAAGCTTTGTGGAAGGTGGCTGCTGATCGCGGTTGGACTAATATGACCCCAGAGAGAGTGGTGGCTAGAAAGACCATTGCTTCATCTGCTTGGTCTAGCGCCTATCAAGGTTTTACTTACGAGACAGAAGCTGCTCCAGCCGGTTCAACCAACAAAATCGCCTATGATTTTTGGAGTGGTTACAACCAATATTCTGTCGAATGGAACTATGACAGTCAGAGCGATTCTTATAAAAGAAATAACGCTGGTGAAGCTCAGTTAGACATTAATAACGATCAACAATTGGCGAGTAAAAATGTGATTGTTTTATTTGCCACAGAAAAAGGCCCCATTAATGAAAAGAAACACATGCTTTATGGCACTCTCGGCAGAGGCAAGGCCTTAATTTTCAAACATGGCCAAGCTCCAATTGATGCCAATTGGGTCAAAAAAGATCGCGAATCTGAATTAGAATTTGTTGACGTCAGAGGTAATGCCATTGAGTTAGCTAGAGGTCAAATTTGGATCTCTGTCTTGGCCGTTGGTTCAGACGTTAGCTATTAATATGTTAAAAACTTTAATTGCAGTTTTTGCTTGGCTCATTTTAAGTAGCGCTAGCACTTTTGCCTCAAGTTCTAATTTGGGAACTGATGCTCACTGTGATCAGCCTTGGTTTTATAAATTTAACTTTTCTGGTCAAGATGTTTCTATTGAGCACTGCGGTCGAACAGACGCTGGCAAGCTAGACTACACTTTTACTAGTGTGGCAGGTGGAGAGGTTCTGATTTATTACAAAACGGGTATCAAAACGACTCTCAAGTTGAGAATTAATGAGCGTAGTTATAGCCAAACTGTGACTGGCAATGATGTTTGGCGCACTGGAGTAAGAATTTCTGCCGGAGACAAAGTTTCTTTTTTGGCTGACATGAAAGACACGCCTTATTCTGGTTGGGTTAGCCCCAAAAACAACCTTTGCAATGGTTTTTCTGGTGCTGGTTCAGCTGATGTAGCTGATCTTTATAGCAAGATCAATAGCGACGGCAACAAGCTTTTGTCGGCTCAGTGTTGGGGTGATGGCTATGCTCATGAGAAATTCTTGAAGGAAAGCTATAGTAAACCAAATGTTAACTTGAGTTGCAATGGTTCTGCCAAAGATTGCCGTGATGTTTTGATTGAAGATATGGATTTTAATGATGGAGCTTTTTTTGTGGCCGTTGATGAGCGCATTCCTCATGCCAGCTCTTGTGATGATTTATTGATTTTAAGTGGCAATAATGATCAAGTGCCAGCTAAAATTACTTTTGAAGCCAAAGCTAGTGATAATTTAGGTGACATCAAAACTTACCGTTTTCTTTTTGGTGACGGCACTGATCTAGAGACTAGTCAGAGCAAGGTTGACCATACCTATGAAACCTCTGGTAGATTTAGCGCTGTGGTTGAAGTCAAAGACAGTCAAGGAAATTGGTTGAAGAGTCGTCAGTGTCAGGTAACAGCTAGAGTAGCTCCAGTTAAGATTGAAAGTCATCGCAGTGCCTGTTCTTATTTGCAAATTATTTCCGGACAAAATAGCCAGGCTCCAGCTCTGCTAAGCTTCAAAGTAGCTGGTTATGATAATAAGGGAGACATTAAAGCTTACAAATTAGATTATGGTGATGGCAACCAAGTGGAAGCCAATCAAGAAGAATTTGAACATCAATATGCCAGTCCTGGTACCTACAAAGTTAAAGCCTCTATCCAAGATTCTACTGGCGAATGGAAGAGAAGTAGCAGTTGTGAGCAAACAGTTTATGTTAGCACTAAGCCAATTGCCAAACAGCCTTCAACGGGTACCCCAACTTGGTTTTCTGTTTTAGGTTTGGGCAGCGGAGCTTTGGCTTTTAGTTATCCTTTTATTCAAGGAACCAAGAAGATGAATCAAAATCTTAATAAGCGTTCAATGAAAAAAAGGAAATAAGTAATTTGAAAGTTCGCCAGTTTTTTCCTGCTCTAGTTTTACTCGCTTTTTTAACTTTTTTAATTTGGTTGCTTTTAGTTTTTTTACCAGTTGTTTGGATAGAACTGAAATATCAATTTAAATCATTTTTTCAAAACCGAGGAATAGACAATCCGCAAGCCTTATTTTTTCCGGATTTTTCGGGCATGACCATTGTAGGCAATGCTTCTAAAAATAAAGATTATGGCATTGTTATTCCACGTTTGGGTTTAGACGAAAAGGTGGTTTTTAATGTTGATCCAAACGATGAGCAGCAGTACAAAGCCGCCTTGAAACAAGGCATTGCTCATGCTTCCAGTACAAACTATCCAGACCAAAAAGGTTTGGGTTACTACTTTGCTCACTCTTCCAGTCCTGGTTTTCAGGTGCAGTACAATGCTGTTTTTTATCTACTCAATAAATTAGAAACTGGTGATGAGATTTATATTTGGCATGAACGAAAGAGATATCGTTATTTAGTCACTGAAAAGAGAATCAGTCAGGCAACAGACACAACTTTTCTTTACCAGACCTATGAGGGAGAAAACATTGTCTTGCAAACCTGTTGGCCTCCAGGCACAACCAAAGAGAGATTGTTGGTTTTTGCGCAAAGAGCCAATTAAGTTTTGCTTTTTTATTTTTTTTTGCTAAGATTAAAATTGAGTAAAAATTGACTTCAATAGAAGCATTTTAAGAAAGAATTGACATGGCAGATTTGAGTGATTTATTAATTTCAAAGGTTAGAGTCAAAATGTTGACTCTTTTCTTTGAAAAGCCCAACGAAATGTTTTATGTTCGAGAGATTACTCGCTTAATTAAAGAGGAAATTAATGCTGTGCGTCGAGAGTTAGATAGAATGCTGGAGGCTGGTTTGTTGAAAAGTGAGCAAAGATCCAATCGCCTTTATTACACTCTCAATCAAAAATATCTTTTTTTTCAAGAATTACAACGCATTGTGATTAAGACTTCTGGAATTGGTAAGAAGATTAGAAAATTGAGAAGAAAATTAGGCAACATAGATTATGTCGTTTTTACCGGAGCTTTCATCAATCAAGAAAAACTTGATCGAGACGAACTTGACATTTTGATTGTTGGAGAAGTGGTTTTACCAGAGATAGAGGCTTTAATCAAAGCTGAAGAAAAAGATTTTGGACGAGAGATTAATTACGCCGTTTTAGAAACTGAAGAATTCGAATTCCGCAAGGCTCGTCGCGACCCATTCATTATGGAAGTAATGTATGGAGTGCGGGTTATGGTCATCGGAGATGAAATTGAATTCTGTCATAGAGAGTTGCCAACTATTTGATGAGTTAACTTATGAAAAAAAAGTCCTTAGCCAAGTCTTTATTTTTGATTTTTTTCTTGACTGCCGTGGCAGTTTTTATTGCTTTGCCAGATCAAATAGCTGACTTCAAAAAGCCAAAATTAGACTTTTACTTTTTTGGCAAGCACATTCAAAAAGATTACCAACTGCGCAAGGGCTTGGATTTACAAGGTGGAATGCAAGTGACTTTGGAAGCAGAAATGGACAATATTGCTCAGGAAGATAAAGAGGTTGCTTTGGAATCTGCAAGGGAAATTATTGCTAAAAGAGTCGATCTTTATGGAATTAGTGAATCCTCGATCCAGACTTCTAAAAAAGATGACAGTTATCGTCTTATTGTGGAGTTGCCTGGCATTTCTGATCCGCAAGAGGCTTTAGATTTGGTTGGTCAAACTGCTCAATTGGAATTCAAGCTACAGCGTCAACTTAGCGAGGAGGAGTTTAATGAGGCGACTGTTTCTCCACAGATTTGGTTAGATTCTTTTGTAGCAACTGGTCTGACCGGTAAGCAACTTAAGCGATCACTGGCTCAAGTTGATCCACAAGTGGGTAAGCCAGTAATTTCCCTGGAAATGAATGAAGAAGGTCGAGATTTATTTGCCAAAGTAACTAAAGAAAATGTTAATGAAGTCTTGGCAATTTTTATTGATGGAGTGCCAATTATGACTCCAGTGATTTCTACTCCGATTCTTGACGGTCGAGCTGTAATTAGTGGTGACTTTAGTACTGAGGAGGCAAAGAACTTAGCAATTCAGTTGAACGCTGGAGCCTTGCCAGTCAACATT
>DITI01000039.1 GCA_002422765.1 Candidatus Pacebacteria bacterium UBA6188
GCTTGCTGCTCACTAAGAACTCTGGATTGCTCAAGCTTATCTTGTAATTCTTTTATTTGTTGGTTAGTCTGCTCTTGAAATTTTTCCAGCTCAAGCTTTTTGGCCACGAGCTCTACTTGTTGCTGTTCAAGTTCCTGTGTTTTGGCTTGTAAAGAATTCTTGGCATTGATTTCTGCTTTAAGATTTTCTTGCGCTCTTTCTCGCCCTTGCTCCAGCGCCTCTTTTTCAAGCCTCAGAGTCTGAACCTCTTGCACCCTACTCTGAACTTCTGCCTCCAACTTAGCCTGAAGCTCAACCTTTGATTGTGTGAGCTGTTGGACCGCAGCTTTCTCTTGATCAAGCTCTTTGGCTTGCTGCTCACTATTGGCAATCGCTTGCTCTAGTTGTTTAGCCGAGTCACGCAGCCAAAGTGCTTTCCCTAGGGAAGTGTTTCTTTCAGTAAAACATGCAAAAAGTTTAAATCCTTGAGAACTGAGTTTTTCATCTAATTCAAAAAGACTGCTGCCAAGAGGTGATTTTTCTATTTCATCAAAGACCACTCTTGCCATGATCACATCAACTTGTTCTAACTTAACGCCTTGGATTAACTGTCCTGCCGGTAAGCAATCGATCATTAGCCATGATGCTGGTAACAAACTACTTAATGAAATACCGTTAACACATGACTCCTTATTGCGTAACTGAATATTTGGCCAAAGACTTTTTAAAGATCCAGGTGATAAAAGACTACTTTCAGTACCAAGACTGTATTGGTAATAAGTATTGAAGTCTGCATCAATCGACGTCTGATCTGGGAGAACTGCTTCCTGACTGAGGACCCAAGTATTCTCTGGATCCAATTTTTTAGCCAGCTGAGATAGTGCCAAAGAATCGGCTTCAATTAAGTGTGCCTGCATATTTGCATGCAATGGTGATGCTTTAAGACCAAGCAGACTTTGAACCAAAGGACCGGTTCCATTTCCAGCCCCTACCAAAACGACTTTGCTTGGAGAGTAAACTTGAGCTGCCATATTTAACCAAATAGGCAAATTTGCAATTGCTTGCATATTTAAGCTATGCATCAAAGAATTTGTCATCTGCGAGACTTTTTGAAGGCTCTAGCTGTGCCAGCCAAAGCAAATGGCATCCACAACCAACCCCATGGGGTTTTGATGTGCTTGAGCATTGTTTGACCCAATTGAAATGACAAATGCTGGCGATAGCGCTCAGCATCGTGAGCATCAGCATAAGCATGTATGGGGGGTAATTTAAGATTAGCCTTTGCGCGAAGATCTGCACGATAAGCACGCGTAACACCAATCAATGAAAATGGCATTTTTAAGCAACCGCCCAAACTTCTGCTATTGGCAATCATCGCAGCACCTAAGCGATAGCTGAGTTGCTGTTGGACACGCTCAGCAGCGCCATAGGGCTTTGGTTTAGGTTTAGGCTGTTTCTTTATGAGCTCTTGGTTCTCAAGATAGTAGCGTTCGAGCTCTTCTTGTACTGTGTGTAATTGAGTCAAAAGAAGATCATTTTCTTCTTCAAGATCTTTCACTTTATGTGTTTCTTCTGCCGATTGTTTTACCCGATCAAAATCAAGTAACTTATCGTTAAATTCCTTTTTTTCCTGTTCAAGTTTTTCTATTTCAGTAATCTGTTTTTGTAGTTGCTCATAAAAATGAATGACAACATCAGCTAAAGCTTGTCGTTGCTGAATAAATTGCACCCATGCTTGACCTGGATGAATGTTATTTATTTCATTTTCAGAATTACTTGAGACTGTAGAAGCAGCTTCTAATTCTTCGTAAATTTGAGTAGCTTGTGGATAATTACTCAACACTTGAAGAAGTAAGTGTTGATCGAAGGCACTATCACCACCAAACCAATTAATTAATTCGCTTTTATTACTAAGTGCAGTATTGTTAATTGCAGCCATTAAAGATGATGGCTTGCCTCCAATATCTGAATAGAGTTGTTGATCAGGGCTTAGCAAAGTCCCTTTAGCATGGTCGTGCTCTTGGACTTTCTCTAGATTTCTCTCTTGTGCTTGCTCTTGGATTTGCTTTTGATCTTGTTTGAAATCAATTGGCAAATAAAGGTTCGCAGAATTCTTCGCACCCAGCCTGTCACCCAGCTCAACCAAGTAATTATCTAATTGCTCTTTGGCTCTCTGAGAATTTACCAATAAACAGCGCTCAGGGTGCTGAGAGTAGAAACGCAACATGGCACCGTTATAAGCTTGCCAGTTTTCCAATAACCTTGGCACAACCATTTCTAAATCACCATTTGCTAGCAAACTGGCATTTGATTGCAAAACGCTGATTGGGTGATCGTAAACCATCACAAAAGTGGCATGCGGATCTAGTGAAGACCAGTAATCTAACCAAAAGATCGATCTTGAATCAGCCCAACCCCAAAGTTCTTGATCCAAATTACCCAACAAAAGGTCTAAAGCCAGACCATGCCAGACTGTTCCAACTTGCTGAGGATGGAACTCATCCTCACTCATCACATCATCAAGTAAAGCGCAGTCATGGGCTTTACACAAGGTATCAGTGATAGCCTCTGGTAATAAGTTAACGCGCTTAGACGGCAAAGCAGTCTTCATGCCAGACTGCTTCAATAAATTTTCTACCGCTCCAATACCTGAGCTTGGATGGCCTAAAAGAATAATTTTGTTCATTGAATTAAATGACTTTCTTCAATGAATTTTTAACAATTAAGAAAAACTGTCATCGTTATTATTTTTTGAATACTGAGTATATAAATGAGCTTAAAAATGTTGCTAAAATTCCAGCCACGCTACCGCCCTTCAATGCATTTTTCGATGGATTGAATGACATTCTTATTAGAAATCATGTTTATAGAATTTCGTACTTCTTAAGTTGGAAAGCTTTTAATACCCCCCCCCGACTACAACTAATGTTGTATTTAATTTATATAGAGCAGAAAATTAAAAGGCTAAATCTTTAGAGCTTCCTTGGTCTTATCGCTTTATTCTTGTTTAGTCTTTGATAACTTATGGTGACTAAGGAAGAAGTTCTAATCAAACTTTAATTAGAAATAATTAAGTTGGAAATTTAGGTTTAAACCAAATCAATTACAACTTTTATTGCTTTTAATAGTCATAATCAAAGTTATTGTTTTGCATGTTTTTGAATTCATACAGCGATAACTTAGAAGCCAGTCACCTTTTACGCCAGCCCTTTAGCCTTGAAAAACTTCCAAACTATAAGAAAGTTTTATTACT
>DITI01000042.1 GCA_002422765.1 Candidatus Pacebacteria bacterium UBA6188
GGGCGTATATTCGGCGAACTCCATCGGCTACCGCTTTTTCCTTGGTTAAAGTAATTGGACCAATCACTCCAGTGTGCTCCACATGAGGCCCAGAACAAAATTCACGGGAAATAAAGTCCTCACCTCTTTTGGAACCATTTGGGTTCTTGCCAATTGAATAAACGTTAACCACATCAGGATATTTTTCTACAAATAAAGCAATTGCTCCTAATTGGAGAGCCTTAGTCTTTGACATGGTTTGCTTGCTCACTTGCAAATCAGCCTCGATCCATTGATTGATGAGTTCGGCTACTTGAGTCTTTTGTTCTTCACTCAAAGCTTGAGGATAAGAAAAATCAAAACGCAAACGCTCAGCAGTAATGTTGGATCCTTTTTGCTCCACACTTTCGCCCAAAACCTGGCGCAAAGCTGCGTGCAACAAATGAGTGACAGTGTGATATTTAGTGGTCATTTCCCCTTCATCGGCCAAACCACTTTTGAATTTACTCTTAAGCACTGCACGTGAACTATCAGCGTGAGCTGTTTTTTGTTGTAAGTAAAGGGCTTCGATGTTCTCTTCCAGCTTTACTCCTCTAGATTTGGCTTCCTCCAAAGAAATTTCAAAAGGAAAACCAAAGCTCTCGTAAAGTTTGAAAGCAAAGGCAGCGCTGAGTTGCTTTTCAAGTGCCACTACTTTTTCAAATTCTTTAAGGCCTTTGGCTAAACTACGACTAAACTTTTGCTGTTCCACTTCTAGGATCTGGCTAATTTTTGGCTCTTGCTCACGCAACTGTGGATAAAAATCGACATAAATATTCACGATCTCCGGCACTAATTCCACTAAAGTTTCTTGCTTAATTTCTAGGTAAGCTGCTTGACGCAAAGCACGGCGCAACAAGCGACGCAAAACGTAACCCTGCTCCTTACTGGAAGGAAAAACCCCATCAGCCATCAACATTACCGCCGCTTTCATGTGATCAGCAATAATTCTAAAATATTTCTTATTGCCCTCTTCTTCATAACTCTGCTTGGTAAAGGATTGAATTTTCTCAATAATTGGCCAAAAAGCAGCTGTTTTGAAAACATCTGGTTGATTTTGATAGGCGGCCAACATTCTTTCCAAACCCCCTCCAAAATCAATATTAGCTTGAGCCAAAGGCTCAAAACCATTCTTGGTTTTTTGATATTGCATGAAAACTGAATTGCCAATTTCTAGAAAACGACCGCAATCGCAGTTGATGTGACAAGGGCCATCCTCGGCATGAAATTTGTCAGCCAAAACAGTTTTTTGTTCACCGAAATCATAAAAAACTTCA
This sequence comes from Candidatus Pacebacteria bacterium UBA6188, assembly GCA_002422765.1. GTDB lineage: Bacteria > Patescibacteriota > Microgenomatia > UBA1400 > PJMF01 > UBA1364. The sequence continues at coordinate 1,296 of DITI01000042.1, forward strand.
CTATCTGGACCACCTGGCTCACCTTCTGGCATATTGGCCGGCACACCAGAACGAGACCACCAGTTTTTCTTCTCACCATAGAAAAAAATGCGTCCATCCTGCAAACCTTGAGTGGGATCAGTGACAATTTTGGCCTCAATGCCCACTGTAGCAAATAATTTTTGCCAAGTTTCGGCCGCTTCATCATCACGCTCAATGCCAAGATCGGCATTGCCGGCGAAACAGGAAACATAAATTTTATGTGGATCAAGCTTCAACTCTTTGATTAGAAAATTAAAAATAAAAGTAATTTGCTCTTTTTTGAAATAATCTCCAAAAGACCAGTTGCCCAACATTTCAAAAAAAGTGGTGTGGCGATTATCGCCCACTTCCTCAATGTCATCAGCTCGAAAACATTTTTGCGAATTGGCTACTCGTTTACCTTCTGGGTGAGCTTGGCCAAAAAAATAAGGAATCATGGATTGCATGCCAGCACTAGTAAACAAAGTAGTGGGATCATTTTCTGGAACTAAATTGGCTGAAGGTACAGCTTGGTGACCCAAGCCAACTAAGTAGTCCAAATATTTTTGACGAATAAGAGATAAGTCTGACATAAGATTGATTATACCTGATGATCAAAATCAAGAGCCCTTGAATTTTGGCTTTTTATTTCGCAGGCGGCGGCGCTTAAGTTTGGCCAAATGTGCCAACTCTTTTTCAACAGCCTGACTCTCAAAACGAGTCTTCATTTCTTGAAAAGAACTGAGTAATTTTTGCAAGTAATCACGACGGAAATCATCTAGAGAAATATTCTTGTTCTCAATTAAACCCTGTTGCCAAAGATATTCTCTGGCTTCTTCCCACTTGTCGACTAATTTTTGCCATTTCTTGCTACCACTAGGACTGGTGAAATAAGTAAAAATGGCGCCCAAACTAAAAGCGCCAGCAAAAAGCAACAGCGAGCTATTCTCCGTCTTTTTCATCAATTTCTTTTTTGTCTTTATCTTTGTTAACAAAAGACATAAAGCCTTCGGCCACTTTTAGACCAGCCGTAAAATTAGTGACAAAAGCACTGAGGCTGTGAAAAGGATTGAGAATGCCAACAATTTTTTCTTGAGTATGATCGATGACTTGATTGGCCTTATCAACAGCCGTATTGGCTTTTTTGAGCACTTTCTTACTTTCAACCAAAACACCAATTAAATTGATGGCGACCACCACCAAAACTATGGTGAGAACCACCAAACAAACAACTAAAACAATGGGTAGAATTTCATTAATCATGGCCTTAGTATGGCACAAATAGCCAGATTTTTCAAAACTTAACTCTGAAACTTCGCTGAAGCACGCTGCTTTTACCGCTTTGATCACTAGCTTTCAACGTCACGGTGTTCAGGCCTTCCTGGGGCAAGTAGACTTCTGTTTCAAAAGAACCGTCAGCTCGAATTGCGACCGGAGCAGAATTGACAGTTAAAACTACGTCACTATCAGTCACTCCTTGTAACAAAACTCGAGAAGAAACTTCAACATTCTCTTCAGGAGAAGTTAAAATCAAAAGTGGAGGGCGACTTAACTGATACCATTGCCAAAAAGCATAACTGGCAAAAACAGCAAAAGTCATCAACACCGATAAAAAAACCAAGCGAATGGGTGACCAAAGAGTTTTTTTCTTGAGTTTGGGTTGTAAGATTTCTCTTAAAATCAATTGCCCTTTGACACTCTCTTCATAGTCACGACGCAAAATAGCAAAAAGTGGTTTTTCATCTAGCTTGAAAATCCGCGCATAATTACGAATGTAAGCTTTAACAAAAGTGGCCGCTGGCAAAGCATCGAAATCATTGGCTTCTAAAGACAGTAAATACTCCATCTTAATGTGAGTTTCCTTGGCAAAATCTTCCAAGGTCCAATGAGCTTTTTCGCGGGCAGCTCGAAGCAGATCACCAATTGTTTGTGTTTGCATTTACAAGGCTTTTTTGAGTAAGGCAGTCACTCTGGCACCATCAGCTCTGTTGCCAACTTTTTTCATAATTTGACCCATGAGCGGGCCAAAATCTTTACTGCTAGCTGAAGAAACTGCTTCTGTCACTATTTTTTCTAGCTCTTCATCTGACAATTCGGTCGGCAAATAAGCTGTAAAGACGGCAATTTTAGAGTTAGTCTCGTCAATCAAGTCCTGACGAGCAGCTTTGATGAAATCACCCAGTGCATCTTTTTGTTGCTTGAGCATGCCTTTGATAATTTTCTGCACTGTTTCATCGTCAGCTTCGCCATGATCAATCTCGTGATTTTTGATTTCAGAACGAATCATGCGCACCACATCAAGCTTGGCGCCGTCATGACTACGCATGGCATTTTTCATATCTTCCATTAATTGTTCTTTGAGGGTCATAATTTTAATCTTTCTTTTTATTAAATAATTATTTTTCTAAATAGGCATCTTTTGCTAAGGCTGGATCTCTATCTACATAAAAATTTCTTTCCCAAGCGTGCTTTTTCAACTCCTGCATTAGTTCTGCAGATAATTTAGGGGCGTCGGCTACTGCCAAATTAGCATCAACATATTTAACTTTTCTGGTTCCAGGGATGACGGTCGAAATTTCGTCAAAAGCTAAAATATATCTCAAGGCCAATTCTGCCAAGTTTTCTACTTCATCGCCCAATAACTGCTCTAAAGCCTTAATGCGTGGTAAGAATTCTCGCAATCTTTCCTGACTAAAATAGCTAGATCTCATCTCATCTGCAAAAACAGAATTAGCTGTAAGCTTACCGGTCAAACCACCTTCATCTCTGGGAACTCTGGCAATCAAACCAATATTGTTCTTTTTGGCGTAAGGCAAGAGTTTTTCTGTTGGCTTCTGGTGAAAAATGTTAAAAATCATTTGTACAGTAGAAATTAGACCAGTGTTCAAAGTCTTGAGACAATTAGTAGGCTGATAATCATTAATTGAGAGGCCCCAATGTTTAACTTTGCCTTTTTGGGTAATATTGGTAATTTCTGTTTTCCAATCATCTTCTTTGACAAAATCATCTTGCCAAACATGAAATTGCATCAAGTCTAAAGTTTCAATGCCTAAGCTCTGCAGAGAACTATCAACCATTTTTTCAATATATCCCTTGGGAAAAACTTCAGAAATAGGCACTCCTTGACGAGCTGGCCACTTGCGATTCTGGCCAGGAATTTTGGAAGCAATAATTACTTGATCGCGGTTTTTGGCTTCTTTGATAAATTTGCCAATTAATTCCTCAGAACAATGAGCGCCAGCCAAATCACTTGGCTCATCTACTCGACCATAAACCCAAGCCGTATCAATAAAATTACCGCCTAACTCCACAAACCTGTGTAGAGCTCGCAAACTTTCAGCTTCATCTGGAGCATCCCAGCCCCAAGGCTGACCAGCCAGTTGCCAAGTACCCATACCTACAGCCGAAACTTTTAAACCAGTTTTACCAAGTGTGCGATATTGCATATTTTCCTTTTTAAAAATCAGTTAAAATGTGGACAATACAGGACTCGAACCTGTGACCTCACGAATGTGAATCGTGCGCTCTAACCAACTGAGCTAATTGTCCGAACTTTTTCAAGAATCTCTGGAGAGGATTATATTTCAGACCCTCCTTTTTTGCAATTTATTGCGAAAAAGGAGCAGGTATGAAAGATGCTTTAGCATATTTCAGACAAAAAGATGCTTTAGCTATTTAAAGCCTTATCTTTTTGCAATTTATTGCGGGTTACGCTTCTTGCTAACTAGCATAGAGACAATTAAAAAATGGCTAAACTTAGCATTCGTCATTTTCTTTTAGAATTGATTTTTCCTGAGTTCTGTCTTAATTGTCAAAAACTAGGACCAAGTCTCTGCGCCAATTGTTACCATGGTTTGAATTTCTATTTCCAAGGGCAAAAACCAAATATTGTCGAGGAAAACAAGGAACAAGTCTATTTTGATCAGCTGCAAATTATGGCTCAATTTAGAGGACCTCTACAAAAACTAATCAAAGCTCTCAAATATCAAAATGCCAAAAACATCGCCCCTTTGCTGGCAAAAATGTTGCATCGCCACCTAAAAATTCCTTCAGCAGACATGCTGACTTTTATTCCTCTACATCCTAAAAAACTCAGGTGGCGTGGCTACAATCAATGCCAAGAAATAGCCCTCACTCTTGGAGAAATAAGCAAAATACCAGTACAAAACTTACTCATTAAAACAATCAACAACCAAGCTCAAGCACAAATCAAAGAACAAAAGACAAGAAAAGAAAGAATGAAAGGTGTCTTTGCCATCCCAACACAAAACCTGCCTATCATCAAAAATAAACACATCCTGATTCTTGATGATGTTTTGACTACCGGCGCCACCATCAATGAAGCCAGTCGCCTTCTCAAACTAGCTGGAGCTAGAAGAGTCGATGTTATCGTCTTGGCTTCAAAAATGGACTAATTCAAAGTTTTTTGGTATAATCTAGATTAGTTTTAAGAACTTTAAAAAGGGGATGTATTGCTTTGACGCATCATCTTTTTAGATAGTGGCGGATCGTCTTTCAGACTAAAAGACGTAAAAGAATAGTTTAGACATAACTGTCGATACATTAATTTCAAAAGTAAAGAGCTCTGTCAGCAATTTTGTTGCCAGTCTCCGCACTCCAGTCTTAGCTTACTGCTAAGTCCGGCATCTGTTTTACTGTTTTAGTGGCGCAGTAAGATAGGTGAAAAAACAGTCACTTGGCGAATTTTCCAAGGGCGCGTCTTGAGAAAGTTCTAAGAAAAAACGCGGATGAATTGGAGGAAGTTTGTTTGCAAAACTTACCAGTTCTTAATCAAAAACAAACTATATCTGTAGAAACTATTTAAACAATGCTTGCGGACGCGGGGTCATAACCCGCCATCTCCACTTTTTAAAAATTACTACCCCTGTTCTTTACTCATCAAAAATTCTCGAATTTTGTTGTTGTTGACGTCTCTAGGCTTACTGCCATCGGGAGGTCCTACTAAGCCTAATTCGTAGAGTTGATCAAGAATTCTGGCTGCTCGAGCATAACCAACAGATAAACGGCGCTGGATCAGCGATGAGGAGGCCTTATCAGCAGTCAAGAATAATCTAGCTGCTTCCTCACACTTGTCATCGATATCATTGCCACTACTGTCAGCACCCATGCTACCCCCAGAAACTCTATTTGTTTGATATTTGGTCACAATTTCTTCTTCATAATTTGGTTTTTGACCCTGAGATTTAAGGAAGTCGACTAAACTCTTGGCTTCTTCACCGCTCACAAAAGTACCTTGAACACGCACTGGCTTGGGTTTGTCTGGAGCTTGAAAAAGCATATCACCACGACCTAGTAATTTTTCGGCACCAGGACTATCCAAAATCACCCGACTATCAGTCATTGAAGTTACATTAAAAGCAATACGAGTTGGAACGTTAGCCTTGATCAAACCAGTCAAAACATCCACTGAAGGACGCTGAGTAGCCAAAACCAAGTGAATACCAACCGCACGAGCCATTTGAGCAATACGAGTGACACTCTCTTCTACTTCGGCTGGGGCGAACAACATCACGTCAGCCAACTCATCAATCACAATTACGATATTAGGCATAGTGGCCAAACCAGCCAACTCATTGTAATCATTAATATTTTTGACTCCTACTTCGGCTAGCATTTTATAGCGCTTGTCCATGGTCTGAGTAGCCCATTTTAGAGCTGAAACCACCTTACCTGGCTCAACAATCACTGGGGTCAATAAATGAGGAATATCACTGTAACCAGTCAGTTCTACGCGCTTAGGATCAACTAGAATAAACTTCACTTCTTCTGGAGTAGCTCTAAAAAGAATTGAACACATAAAAGAGTTGATACAAACAGATTTACCTGAACCAGTCGATCCAGCAATCAGTAAGTGAGGCATTGAGGCAATATCTACAATCGAAGGATTACCAGCCACATCAATACCTAGAGCCACCGCCAACTTAGATTTGTGCTTTTTCATCTGCGGTGAAGATAACATCGTTTTGAGAGTCACATATTCAGCACTACGATTTGGCACCTCCACACCCACCAAATTACGACCTGGAATTGGGGCTTCGATACGAATCTGACCAGTTGGCGCAGAAAGTGCGAGGGCTAAATCTGTAGATAAAGCTGTGATTTTGGACAAGCGCGTACCCTTGCTAATATCTAAAGCGTACTGCGTAACTGCTGGACCAGGATTGTATTCCACCACTTTGGCTCTGATGCCAAAAGAATCTAGAGTATTTTCAATGATCGTTGCGTTACCCTTCACATCGCCACGATCGGCTTTACCACCAGATTTTTGTGACAAAATAGATAGAGGTGGATACTCCCAAACCATGGGAGCAGCTGAAGAGTTGATTGCCTCTTGGTGTTCCAAGCTCGAGCCAGAAGAAATTTGTTTTTTGATCTCATCTTCGATAATAGCTTTAGCACTGGTGTTGTCTTGCTCAATTTCTTGATTGAAAGCTGGGCCTTTTTGCAAATCTTTCGCCTTGTTCAAACCAAAACCAAAGTTAGGAATGGAGAAACCCTTAGCCTTATTGATTTCTTTTTCTGAAACCTGATCGGCAAAAAGATCTTTAGCATTCTTCTTCTCTCTTTCTCTACGCTTAAAAGCCTTCGCTAGTAAGTCGATAAGCTCCAACAAAGAAGATTGAGAAAGAATTAACAAACCAATTAACAAAATAGCAATAAAAAATGCATAAGCTCCAGACTCAGTCAGCAATCTGGCAAAATTGGCAAAAAAACTAGCGCCAATTTGACCACTTTTGGCCACGCCCAAAGTGCCAAACATCAGGGCCAAGGTGCCAAGCAAAATAGTTGGCTTGGACCAAGCGTGTTTACTACGAATCATGACCAAACCAGCTGAAATAAAAACAAAAGGCAAAAACAACATGGCTAAACCAAATTTAAGTGAGAGCAAATCATTGATAAAAACCAATAATTGACCTTGACCAGTGAAGGAAATTAAAACCAGCAAACCAAGTAAAATCAAAAAAACTGCCACAATCGAGTAAGTGGTGTCAGTTCTCATCTTGAGACGAATTGCTTGGCGTTTTTTTCTTTTACTGCGTTTAAACTTGGCCATAATATGACTTATTTTTATATTATAGGATATACCACACTAGCTTGCTCTAAGTCAAGCCTAAGCCTCATTGTAAGATGAAGCACTAGAGACTTGCAAGAGAAAGATCTAAAGCAATAATTAAAGCTCCATAATCACTGGCACAATCATTGGCTCACGTTGAATCACCTTGTAAAGGCGCTTGGCTAAACGACGCTCGATTTTTTTCTTAAGCTCATCTTCTTTAATATTGCTTTTTTCTTCACCAATAATTTCAGCTGTTTTTTCCTTGATAAAGGCCACTACCTCATCTGCCTCTTTCATGAAAACAAAACCTCTTGAAACAACCTGCATGTCTGCCAGCTCGAAGCGACCAGCAATCCTGGGAAGAACCAAAACAATGATGCCAGCCTTAGAAAGCGATAAGCGGTCAGACAAGACCACTGGACCAACGTCACCAATACCTAAGCCGTCAACTGCTTTAGCGTTGAGGAAAACCTCATCCACTATCTGCACGCCACTTGCATCAATGCCCAACACCTCTCCAGTTTTAGGCAAGAGAATGTGATTGTCATCATAGCCGGCAGGGCTTGCCACTAGTTTTCTAAACAATGCGCGGTGTCGATCTGCTCCACCGATAGGCATCAGGTATTTAGCTCCCAGAGCATCTACCATTTCTCTTTGTTCTGGGCAGCTAGCGTGACCAGAGCTGTGCACTCCGCTGTTGATTTCTGGATAAACCACATCCACTTTGTTGGCTGATAGCTCATCAATAGCTGCATAATAATTAATTTCATTGCCAGGGATAACATTAGCAGAAAAAATCACTTTATCTTCTGGAGTGATTTGGATAATGCGGTGCTCGCCATAAACAGCGCGGACCAAAGAAGAACCTTCCTGACCCTGACTTCCAGCAATAATGACGCAGAGGCGACTATCTGGCACTTCATTGATGTGATTTTTATCAACTTGCAAACCCAGTGGAATGTGCAATTTTTTAAGCAAATTGGCTGAAGTCACATTCTGTTCTACACTGCGACCCACAAAAACCACTTGTCTGCCTAATTTTTCACAAGCATTAATCACTTGTTGAATACGATGAAGATGAGAACTCATCAGGGTGACCAAGATTTTGCCTTTGACGTTGGTCATTTCTTTTTCCAAAACTGGTCCCACTTCCGACTCAGATCTAGTCCAAGTGTCTTGTTCTACTCGCAAAGAATCGATGAGTGCCAAAAGAATGCCGTCCTCAGCTACTTTTTTGGCTTCTTCCATATCAGACAAAATACCGTCAACTGGATGCTTGTCTAACTTAAAATCACTGCCGTGATAAATTCTTCCCACTGGGGTTTCAATAACTACGTGTCTGGTATCAGGCACGGAGTGAGTCATAGTAATGAGCTTGAAAGAAAAATGCTCGCTGACTTTGATTGTTTGTTTACCATCGACCACTTGAATTTCACGATCCAATTTCTTATCTGCTAAGCGATCTCTAGCGAAACCAGCCGTGAGAGGTGAACCGTAAATGGGGAAATTTGGCAAATCACCAAGCAAATATGGCAAGGCACCGATGTGATCGTCATGACCGTGACTAAGTACCATGCCGACAATTTTTACACCACGCTCTAGTTGTTCGAGTACATAGTTGATATCTGGGATAAGCGTGTCAACCCCAGGCATATACATGTCTGGAAAACCAATTCCACAATCAACGAGTAAGATTTCATTCTCATACTGATAAACATACATATTTTGGGTGACGCCACCCATGCCTCCTAAGGGGAGAAGTTTTAGTTTGGACATAAATTCATAATTTAATCTTCCTCACCATGATCCCTTGAGCGGATGCATCCGCTCAGGTGCTCAAATGCTTCGTCAGATTAAATTATTCCTTTCTTTTTTCTAGCTAATAAAAAATTGCTAAGATAACTAATAAAATTATATTACTAATTTAAAGTAAAGCCTCTCTTACTGTTTCGGTGAACTCTTCTCCTTCACTAGCTTGTTCTACCCACTTTACTATTTTGCCAATTTTAGCAAAATCCTTGACAAAAGAGTCTTTAATTTTGGTGGCGCGCAAAGCAGCTGCAGGATGATACATGGGTAAAATAAAAAGAGTTAAATCGTTCCATTTAATCTTGTGCAGTCTACCATGCACCTGAGAAACCTTAACTTCTGGCAAAAATTTAGCCATGCTAAAACGACCTAGAGTCACAATTAGTTTCGGCCTGATTAGTTGAATTTCAGCATCTAAATACGGCTTGAAAGCCAAGATTTCATTAGGTAAGGGATCACGATTGTCTGGAGGGCGAACTTTAACGATATTACTGATGTAAACTTGATCTTCAGATAGACCACTTTCAGTCAAAACTTTGCGCAACAATTGTCCAGATCTGCCTACAAAAGGTCTCCTTTGCACACTCTCGTGATATCCTGGAGCCTCGCCAATTAACATGATTGAAGCTGTCTCTTGACCCTCACCGTGAACCAAATCATCAGGTTTTTCGACTAAGGGAAATTTTTGATAGTTTTTCTCTAGATCCGCTTTGAGCGATTTTAAATCAGTAAAGTTCATTTAATAAGGATTATAGCAATAATTAAGCTTAGTACGAAGGTAAGAAAATCTTGTAATTATCTGGGCCAATTTCTACTTTGTCGTACTTGCCTTCCACAATAATACGCGCTGCTTTGCGAGCTGCACCCTGAATAGTGCGTTGCAGAGTACGAATACCAGCATCAAATCCTAGAGGGCGCACCATTTTTTGCCACATTTCTTCACGAATTACAAATTGATCTGGTTTGAGCCCAGCTTCTTTGAGAACCTTAGGCATGACGTATTTCTTAGCGATCGCCACTTTCTCCTCATCAGTGTAGGAAGGCATGGAAATTTTTTCCATACGGTCCATGACGGCGGTAGCAATTTTGCGAGTGTTGTTGCAGGTAGCCAAAAAGATCGCTTGTGATAAATCTACTGGGTAATTGATGAAGTCATCAGTAAAGGCATGATTCTGAGCCGGATCAAGCAACTCAACCAAAACACCCATGATATCCATGTTGGCATCATCAGCACTACGATCAATTTCATCAAGTAAAATAATTGGATTCATTACTCCGGCTTCACAAACGCCTTTTAAAACTTTTCCAGGCTCAGAACCAAGTAAAAGTCTTGAATTACCACGCAATTCCTTGGCACTACCCATACCACCAAAAGGAATACGTACTAGTTGGCGATTGAGTGCTTCAGCCAAAGAATAGGCAAAAGTGGTCTTACCAGTACCAACCAAACCAACCAACAAGAGAATGGGAGCAGAAAAAGTTTCATCCTGCAAATTATTTTTCTGTAAATTTAAAACTGCTAAATACTCCAAAAAGCGATCCTTTACTTCTTGCATGCCGAAGTGGTGTTGATCAAAAACTTGCTGAGCTTTTTGCACATCAAGAGTATCTTCAGATTTCTTGCCAAAAGGAATACGCAAACACCAATCAACGTAGTGAGAAACCTTTTCGTATTTCTCATCGTAACTACCAAGCTCTACACTGCGCTCCAACGCTACAATTTCTTTTTTGAGCTGGTAACGCATCTCTTCAGGTAATTCACCCTGTTCAATTTTGGCAGCGAGAGCGGCAATTTCTTGATTGAGAATTTCACGAAAATCTGACATAAAAGCACTTAATCTCTGTACTTAACTGCTACGCCAAGACCCAATAAAAATAAGGCAAAAGCGGCACTGAGAAAAGTATTTTCCAAGCCACCAGCTGTAGGCAAGGTGGCAGAACTAGTGCTGAAAGCAGTTGTGGTAGTAGGCGTGGCAGTAGGAGTCACGGTGCTAGAGGCAGAACTAATCGTCAAAGTGAAGTTGAGACTTGTTTGACTAGGAGAACTAATGGTCACAACATGGTTATCATAAGTTAAGTTGGCTAAATAAGTTGACCACTCTCCAGTTTGGTTGGCTGTAGCCGAATAGGTCACATCATCGATCTTGACTGAAACAGAACTGGACGCAGTAGACGTGCCATAAAGACTAAAAGATCTGGAAAAATAAGTATAAGCAGAAACAGTTGAACCAATCCCATCACCAGTTACGTCGGCCGTACCAATCTTGGTTAGCTCTAAAGCCTGTGCCGCTTGACCGTTGGCAGCAAAAAGCAAGCCAAAAAGCAAGAAAGATAAAAATGACAGGACTTTTTTCATAACTACTAGTTTAATTAAACACTATTCTTTGACCTTTGTTAACTCTAGAATTTGAGACTTGCGCAGTAAACCCATTTTGCCACCAAAATAAGCCACCACATTGCCGGCATTTTTGACTCCCCAAGCAATGGCAGTTGGCACATCATGTCCATGGAGTTGAGCTGCTACGTAGGCAGCTGCGAAAGCATCGCCAGCTCCAGTGCTATCCACTAAAGTGTCTGCTTCGCCTTCGAATTCATATTTCTTGCGCCCAAAAAGATGAACTTCACCTCCCTGCTTGCCTTTAGTGATGACTACTTGAGGAAAATTTAGAAGAATTTCTTCATGTAAAGGTTCAATTAAAGCCCATTCTTCTTGATTAACAAAAAAGATCTCACAAGGAATTTCACTGATTTCAAATTTTTCTTGCAATAAGAGATTTAATTCTTTGTTGCCCGGATTCCAAGACATTTTGGTTTCCTGATTATTATTTAAAGTCTTAAAAATTTTCTGAAGAGTTTCGCTGCGACCGCCAATACTGGATAGATGCACAAAACGACTTTTGGCCAACCAAAAGGCAGGAATATCAAAAGGATCTAACATTGAAGCAGCGCCACGATGAACCAAAATTACTCGTTCCGAATTTTTGGCCACCAAAGCCACTGAACCGCCAGTTCTTTCTAGTTTTTCTTGAATTAGGAGATTAGTCATTACTCCTTCTTTTTGAAAGTCAGCATTGATTAAACCAGCAAACTCATCATGACCAGTTTCAGAAATTACTGCTACGTGCAAACCCAAGCGGGCAAAAGCCACTGCGGTATTACTAGCTCCACCACCAGTAAAAATATGGAAATCAGATAGTTCAAGCTTGTCACCGTAAGTCAAAATCTGGCGCTCACCATCGC
>DITI01000024.1 GCA_002422765.1 Candidatus Pacebacteria bacterium UBA6188
AACAATTTTTTGGTGGTGGTTTTGGAGGTTCTGCTCGTCGCCGTCCTCACTATTCCTTGCGCATTGATTTTATGGAAGCCATCAAGGGTGTAAGCAAAGAAGTGGAAATTGAAGGCAAGCGACAAAAAATTAAAGTGCCAGCTGGCGCCAACGATGGTACTAGAATTCGCTTTACTGGTTTTGATATTTCTCTTGATGTGGGAACTCATCCTCGCTTTAAGCGTGATGGCTACGATGTTTTTGTGGATGAAAAAATTAGTTTCAGTACAGCTGCTCTCGGTGGTCAAATTGAAGTTGAGACTTTGGATGGTCAAATCAAGCTTAAAGTTCGACCAAGCACTCCTTCTCATTCTCTCATTCGCTTACGTGGTGAGGGTGTACAGCATCTGCAGGGTCGTGGCAAAGGTGACCTTTATGTGCGCTTGATTGTTGATGTGCCAGAGAAATTAAGCAGAGAACAGAAGAAACTAATTGAAAAATTGGCTGATTCGATGTTATAATGTCCATATAATCTGTTTGAATTGAGGAAGGACTGTTGCAAAACAAGTCCTTTTTTGTTAACTAGACATTAAAAAAATAAAATTAAAATATATAGAAAGGAGTGAATAATTTTATTGATCATTTAGACTCTGATCAAAAAAATAATTCACGAACTTGATTATGACTAAAGTACAAAACGCCAATCTAGTTAGAACTGAATTTGCTGCGGCTATTACTCAAATTGCTACTGAGCGCAAAATTGATCCAGAAGATATTTACGAAGCAATTCGTCAAGCTTTGGTGTCAGCTTACCGCAAGCAAATTGGTGATTTAGATGAAGCTTTTCATTATTATGTTGAACTAGACAAGAGTAATGGTGCCGCCACTATTCTCAAGGCTCCCGTAACCAAGATGGATGAGGAAACCCTCGAACCTTTGGAGTGGAATGAGAAAAAAGCTGAAGATGTAACCCCAGCTGGTTTTGGCCGCATTGCTGCCCAGACTGCTAAGCAAGTGATTCTGCAAAGAATCAGAAGAAGTGAGCGAGATACCATTATTTCTGCTTACCGTGATCGCATTGGTGAAGTGGTGACCGGACAAGTGTTGCGCATGCAAGGTCGTAGTGTCATTTTAGACATTGGTCGTGGTCAAGCTTTCATGCCCCCAGAAGAACAGATGCGTGGTGAATTCTATCGCCTCAACCAACGCTTAGCTGTTTTGATCAAAGAAATTAGCGAGACTGTGCGTGGTGAACAAATTATTGTCACTCGCTCCAGTGCTGAATTGGTGAGTAAATTATTTGATCGCGAAGTGCCAGAGGTTTCTTCCGGAGCTGTGGAAATTGTAGCCATTGCTCGTGAAGCCGGTGTACGCACCAAGCTAACTGTCAAGTCTACTCAAGAAGGAGTAGATCCAGTTGGTTCTTGTGTGGGTCAACGTGGTGTACGTGTGCAAAAAGTAATTGAAGAATTAAACAACGAAAAAGTTGACATTATTCCTTACTCTGCCGACGATCGCTTATTACTCCAGGCAGCTTTGGCTCCAGCTGAAGGTTTGCAGATCGAAGTTGACCAGAAAACTCGCATGGTAACTGTGACTGCTCCTGACGATCAATTATCTTTGGTGATTGGTCGTGGTGGACAAAACGTTCGTTTAGCCGCCAAATTGACTGGTTATCAAATCACTGTTAAGTCTGCTTCAGGACAAGTCCAATCAGCTGTGACTGGTCAGGAAGATTACGAAATTGATACTTTCGGTTTAGCTGCTGACACCAGAGAAGTTTTGATTCAACACAAGCTCACTACTTTAGCCGATTTAGTGCGCTTTAGAGATAAATGGGTTAAGATGAATGAAATAATTGAAGCTGATCAGAAAACCTTACTTGCTAAAGTCGAGGAATATTTGGAAGCAGAAAGCAAACGCGAATAATGTTACAAAAAAGAGCGCCAATCATTACTATTATGGGTCATGTCGATCACGGCAAGACCTCGCTCTTAGATTTTATTCGTCATAGCAATGTAGCTGCTCGTGAAGCTGGTGGCATCACTCAACATATTGGTGCTTACCAGATAGAATTTGCTCAGCAAAAAATTACTTTTATTGATACCCCTGGTCACGCTGCTTTTAATAAGATGCGTGAGCGCGGTGCTCAGATCACCGACTTGGTGATTTTAGTTGTGGCTGCCAATGACGGAGTGAAGCCTCAAACTCTAGAATCAATTCGTTTTATCAAAGAAAGCAAAGTGCCTTTTATCGTGGCGATCAACAAAATTGATTTGCCAGATTTACATTTAGAGGTGGTTAAGAGTCAATTGGCTGAAGCTGGCGTTTTGGTTCAAGAATACGGTGGAGACGTTGAATCCATTGAGATTTCTGCCAAAACTGGTCTAGGCGTCGATAAATTATTAGAAACCATTGTGGTAATGGCCGACCTCTTAGAGCTTAAAGCCGACCCTAATGCTCCTCTTGAAGCTGTGGTGATTGAATCCACCAAAGAAAAAAGCAAGGGTTCTGTGGCCAGAGTTATCGTTCGTTCTGGTACTTTGCGAAACAGACAAGATTTGGTTGTTGATGACATTAGCGGTAGAGTACGCTTACTAGAAAACGAACAAGGTAAATCTCTAGAACAAGTTTTACCTGGTGAACCAGCCGAAATTATTGGTTTGGCTGAAGTGCCAGAAGTGGGTAGTGTGATTCGCGACGCCAATGCCAATTATGATGAGGATTTAACTGAAGAATTCAGTAAAACTGGAGTTCTCGAAAAATCTTTTGGCATGAGCGATGAAGTGAATTGGGACAAGATGGATTTGGAATTCATGTTGGGTGAGAAAGAAAAAATTAAATTGATCATTAAGGCCGACGTTAAAGGAACTTTGGAAGCAATCTTGCAAAGTTTGGACAAAGAAACAGTTGAAGTTCTTTCTTGTGGCGTAGGCCAAATTACTGAGCAAGACATGGAAATGGCTCATGATGGCAAAACTCTTTTAATTGCTTTTAACATTAAAGTTAATAACACCCAGAAGAAAACAGCCAAGAACATGGGAGTTAAGATCAAAGAATACAACATCATTTATCACTTGATTGAAGATTTGCAAAAAAGCATGCTCAAGCTAATGGACTCGACTTTTGACGAAGTAGTCACTGGTGAAGCTGAAGTTCTCCAAATTTTTGAAATGAAGGGCGAAACCATTGCTGGAGTCAGAGTCAAAACTGGCGAGCTCAAAAAAGCTGATTTACTCCACCTCAAGCGTGGTGAGGAAATTATCGCCAATCCAGTTCTTAAGACCATGAAGCATGGTAAAGAAGAAATCGATCGCATTGGTACCAAAAATGAAGGTGGTCTGACTTTTAAGAATAAAAAACTGGATTTTAAAATTGGGGATCTCATCGTAGCTTACAGAAAAGAAGCCTAGCTTTTGACCGAGCTTTGCGAGGGAATGTCCGAAGTGGAGACGGAGGACGCATTCCATTGCAAAAAGACAGGGTTTGAAATATAATACCCTTCTTATTAATTAATGCTTACTTTACTTCTTGGTTTAAGCTGACTAGGGAGTTAAAGGCGAAAGGAAATTATGGCATTAGCAAAACAAGGTAAAGCTTCAATCATCAAAGACTTCGCTCTTTTTGAAGGCGACACTGGTTCTCCAGAGGTTCAAGTGGCTCTTTTAACTGCTTCTATCGAACAGTTGACCGACCACTTAAAATTACACAAGAAAGACAATCACTCTCGCAAAGGCTTGCTCAAGCAAGTTTCCAAGAGACGTCGTTTGCTTAACTTTTTACTCTCTCGTAGTGAGGACAGATACCGCAAATTGATCGAAAAATTGGGTTTGAGTAAATAATTTTTTTGAAAATAAAAATGAAAGGCAGGTTGAAAGACCTGCCTTTTTTTATATGCAATTACCACAGAGTATTGACTGAAGTCCTATAATAGATTAAAATGGACACTTCGTTGAAAACGACGTTCTTTCACAATTACTAGAATATTTCATTGCGAAATATCTCTGGTAGCTGCTCTCATTTTCTAGCGATTCTATTTTTTTAGAATTTTTAGAAAATGAGAGTAGTTCATCGCTCTCGTTAACTCGAATTCGATGAAAGGAGGAAAACAACCATGAACTTTATTAGTTCTTTGGTTCGAAGCTTTGTTGCTATGGCAGGCAAACTTTGCTGGTATTGCAAAGTCGGTCTCGACCGCGATGAAGCCGTGTGTTGGAACTGCAATAGAAAGCAGTAATTTCAACATCGTCGTCCCCGTTTCGGCGGGATCAAACTCCATGTAGCAAATACATGGTTTTAAATCAGACCTGTTGGCGTTTACGTCAGCAGGTCTTTTCTTTTTCTGCTATAATAGCCACATATTAATTAGAAAACTCCAAGAGAGAGTCTTAGAGGATTCCAAAAAGACGAGAATTTTTTCTCCTCTTTTCAGAATACTCGGCTCTCCACTAAAGTTTTCAAAAAACGCCCAATTTTTAAAGAAAAGGGCAAAGAAAGTAAAAATATGTCTTATCCAAAGTATGGAAATACTTATAAGAAAGATCTTCTGGTGGGTGACAAAGTCATTCATTTAGAAATTGGTAAATTTAGTGAGCAAGTCAGCGCCGCTGTTCTCGCCACTTGTGGTGAAACTGTAGTGCACACCACTGTTGCCTTGGGTAGAAAAGTCAATCTTGGCTATTTCCCCTTATCAGTCGAATTCGTTGAAAAACTTTTCGCTGGTGGAATTATTAAAGGTTCTCGTTGGGTCAAACGTGATGGTCGTCCTACTGATGACAGTGTGCTTCGTGCTCGTGTCATTGACCGCACCATGCGTCCACTTTTTCCAGATGGAATTACCAATGAAGTGCAGATCATCAGTACCGTCTTATCTTACGATGGTGAAAACGAACCAGACATGATGGCTCTAGTGAGTGCTGGTTTGGCTTTGCAAATTTCTGACATTCCTTTTGACGGCCCAATTGCCGGCATGCGTCTTGGTTTAGATGAAAATAAACAATTCATCATTAACCCACTGCGTAGCCAAGTCAAAGATAATGATCTCGACTTGATCGTTTCTGCTTCCAAGAATTCCATTGTTATGGTTGAAGCTGGCGCCAATGAGGTTGCCGAAGAAATCATGATCGAAGCTTTACTTAGAGCTCAAGAAGAAGCTACTAAAGTTTGTGAACAAATTGAAGCTATTGCCACTGAAGTTGGCAAAGAAAAAGTCGTCTTATTAGACGCCGAAGATCCAGCTAAAGTCGCTGCCAAGCAAGCTATTGTTGACGCTATGGCTAGCACTTACAAAAAAGAAATTAACGAAATGGTTAACAAAGAAGGTCGTTTGGAAAAGACCGGTCTTGCTGACTTAATCGCTAAAATTTTAGAAGAAGATAAGGCTAAATTGGCTGAAGGCGAAACCAGTGAATTAAGTGAAGGAATGCTCAACAGCATTTTCCACGACTTAATGAAAGCTGAAGCTCGTCGTATGATTCTCGAAGATGGCATTCGTCCAGATGGTCGTAACACCACCGAGATCAGACCGATCTGGTGTGAAGTTGACTTACTTCCCAGAGTTCATGGTAGTGCGATGTTCAAACGTGGCGCCACTCAAGCTCTAACAGCGGTCACTCTTGGTGATCCTTCTCTTGGACAATTAGTGGAAGACATGGCTGGTGAACAAACTCATCACTATTTCCACCACTACGATATGCCTCCATATGCTTCAGGTGAAGCTGGACGCGTTGGTTACCCAAAGAGACGCGAAATTGGTCATGGTGCCCTCGCACAACGTGCTTTGATGCCAATGGTGCCAAGTCAAGAAGATTTTCCTTACACCATTCACGTGGTTAGTGAAATTATGTCTTCCAACGGCTCAACTTCTCAGGCTTCAGTTTGTGGTTCCACCATGGCTTTAATGGCCGCCGGTGTTCCACTTAAGAAACCAGTAGCAGGCATTGCTATGGGTTTGATGTCTGATGGCGAGAAATTCGTCGTCCTTTCAGATATCCAAGGCTTAGAGGATCACGTCGGTGACATGGACTTCAAAGTAGCCGGTA
>DITI01000014.1 GCA_002422765.1 Candidatus Pacebacteria bacterium UBA6188
TACATGAAAGACAATGGTTCTAAGATGGGCGAATTCCGCAGTGCTGAAGGAATTATGACTATGGTGCCTTATAAAGGTTCAGCCGAGTGGATTATCAATGACTTAGTGGGCGGTTTGCGCTCAGCCATGTCTTACACTGGTGCCAAAAATATCAAGGAATTTCAAGAGAAAACCCAATTTGTCGTCGCTTCCCAAGCCGCTCAAGGTGAGGGCGTAGCGCATATTGAGAAGAAGTAAATTATCCTTGTGGTTTAAGTGAAGAGTGGTGGTGAGCAATGCGCCAGACTCCATCATCTTCTTTAACCCAAACATAACTGAAGCGGGCGTGAGCTACGCTTCTGTTGTCACTAGGACCAACCTCAAAATCATACATGCCAGAATGCAGGTAGGCATTTTCTCCTAGATCTTGCACTTGTTCTTCAATGATGGCGCCAAAAGGGTTTTTTTCTAAGAAGTGGTGAAAATATGCAACTGCGCCATTTTGACCATGCTTAAATTCTGGAGACAGGGTGGGGAGAAAGCTATTGTCTTGAGTGTAAAGAGCGGCAACTTGCTCTGGGTCTTTGGTTTGGAGAGCGTCATTCCAGCGCTGAAAGTTTGTAGTGGCGAGATCTTGCAAGGTTTGCATGATTTTTCCTTTCTTCTTCTTAAATAAGTTTCAATAATGGCGTCTATTTTAACAGAAAAAAAGAAAGAATGAGGTCTTTTCTCAAGACTCTATTGACTTTATAATTATATTATAGGATAATTAAGTCTGGTGGAAATTTGCTAATTTCTTGTTTTTCAAGAAAAGTGCGAGTTTTTTACCAGTTCTTTAACAACAGGAGTGTTTCTTCTTTGACTTGAGTGTCGCTTCTTGGCAATTTAATCAGTTGCTACAAAGCGGTGCTCAATAAAAGGAGGTTCCTTTATTATGAGCGAATTTTTCGGCGCTCCAAGTGATTGGAGCTTTGCCGCTGTGATAGCGGTCGTAATTTACGGCGTCTTGGTCTCGTACCTTGGCGCCACCCACCACATGACCTTCTCTTCCACCGCTGCAAGCGGCGCTGGCTGTGTTGACTATCGGGAAGACGTGAAGTATCGCGTCCCAGGTGGCGTTGGCACCTACAGCCTTGGCCTTGTGCCTTGGCTCGCCTACGTTTACCTTTTCCCCGAATGGTCGTGGTTGGTCATCCTTGCCCGAGTCCAGTTCTTGATGTCCGCAGTGGACATCCTGCTCCTCTGGGGGCAGTTGATTTTAAAAGACCCTGGGCGTGAATTTGTTTTACTGCGTAGCCACGGCTTTCGCAAACCCGGTTGTGGTCGCACCTCGTCGTGGGACCCCATCGGCGCCAGCCTTTATCTTCTCCAGCTTTTTACAGGGTGGAAATGGCTTGGTTATCTGCGTGGTCTTGTGCAGTTGCCTTATGATCTGGTCGGCTGGCTGCCGGCCTTCGTTATCAACTTGCCGATGTTGGTCTTTGGCAAGTTTGTTTTTCCCGTCCCATTCTAATTTAGTTTGGGCACCGCAAGGTAGACCGGATGAAGCGCTCGTATTTAAGGCACTCCTGTTTACTCTTTTTTGTTCTCATTGGTTTATAATTAATTATTGTCATTCATGAAAGAAAAGCTTTTATTTATTTTCCTGTTGTTATTTTTGCTTTGGTCGCGATTATTTAAGCTAGATCAAATTCCAGCGACCTTGCCGCATGACGAGATGGTTTACGCCATCCAAGCACAATCTTTTGTTCTGCAAGGCAAGACATTGGATCAGAGTCAAAGTTTTTTTTCGCTTAAACCTTCACATGTGATGTATGCGGAATTACCAGCTCAGGTGATGAGTCTTGGTTTTTTGTTTAGTCAAAATTCTTTGTTGGCTACTCATCTAACTTCAGTTTTAATGGGCCTGAGTTTGCCATTTTTAATGGCTGTCTTAGTTTGGTTTTTGTGGCAAAGAAAAGATTTAGCCAAGGCTACTTTTGTGGTTTTTGTGCTTAGTCCTTTATTTTGGCAAATGAGTCGTTTGAGTTACGACGCTTTTTATGGTTTGTGGTTTTACGTAGCTGCTGGGGCTTTGTTTGTGAGGCGTGATTGGCGAGCTGTGCTTTTGAGCTCGCCTTTATTTGCTCTGGGTTTCTTTCAGTATCAAGGCTTTAAATTATTATTGGTGCCGTGGATGGGCTTTTTATTACTTTTATTGGTAGCGCAAGAAAAGCTTGCTTGGTCTTGGTCTGATTTGGTTGTTCTAGCAAAGAAATTTAAAGTTCAACTCTTGGTTTTATTTTTGGCATTAGGACTAATGCTTTATTACGGTTTGGTGATGTTGCCTAGTCAAGGCGCTGCCTCGCGTTTATCGAGTGTGATTTTCAGTGAAACGGAATATTTAAGTCAAGTTGTGAATGACGAAAGACGTTTAAGTTTAAGTGGACCTCTGAGTAGTTTAATGAGCAATAAAGTCACAGCCATCGGGCTTTTTATTTTACAGCGCTTGGCAGGGGTGTTTAACCCAGTGACGCTTTTATTGTTGATTGAGCCAAATGTGAGTGGCTTTAGTGTTTGGACGCATGGCGTTTTTTATTGGTTGGAAATAGTTTTATTTTTTGTAGGTTTAGCTGGACTTTTGGTTAAAAAGAAACTTCGCCTGGCAGGAGCGATTTTACTTTTGGGAGTTTTAATTCTATGTTTGCCAGCTTTGATTAATAGTGGCGGAGAATGGTATTTGCTACGCAGTATGTTTAGCTATTTAGTAATGACCCTGTTGGCGGCTTGGGGCTTAGTTTTTTTGTGGCGACAAAAATTTATGAGACTGTTATTGGTTGGAGCTTATAGCTTGAGTGTTTTGAATTTTACTTACCAATATTTCTATCGTTATCCGGTTATTAGTTTGGATTGGGGTAATTTTGATGAGCGAGTTTTGGCAAGATACATAAATCTTTATCAAGAAAAGTATCCAGACCAGAAAATCACTGTCTATGGACCTGAGCCAGAATATGATTTCTGGAGCTATTTGTTTTATAGCCATTTGCTTACGAGTGAGACCAAAGATGAAATCGGTGAGGCGATGCGTCGTTATGCACCTTTTATTAACAATGAAGCAGAGTATAGCTTTGGACAAGTAAGCTTTAGTAGTTTTTGCGCCCCTCACGATTTAGAAATTTTGACCAAATACCAAGTAGAAAATAAAGCCAATCAAGATTTGCTCATTGTTCGTCAGGGTCACAAAACCTGTCCAGTCGATGAATACAATCGCCCAGTTGAAGCCAAAACTTTACAGAAAGTGCCTAGCTTATCAATCTCGGCTGTTTTGGACAGTGGCGAGAGAATGAAAATTTATGGTGATGAGTTGTGTGGTGATTTTGCTAGCACTTTCATTCACGTACAATCTCTAAAACAGTTAGATGTAGAAAATCAAGATCAGGCTCAATTTTGCGGTTTGTGGATTAAGAATTTGAAGCTTGTGAAGTGATTTGGTCTTAGGTGTTGAGTTTATGAACAATCAGCAATGTTATCTTAAGATTCCACTAATATTTCCTCATCCTGCCTCTGCCAATTGGAAAATCAAGATTGTTTTGTTCTGTTTGTTGCCATTTTGGATAAAAACGACGCATTGGTCCTTGGTGAGACCAGATTTCATTAAAGCCTAGATAGTCAATTAGGGCGCTAGCAAAAATGAGACTTATTAATAGTCCAATGATTAAGAGTCCGAAGTTTTTTTTGTAAGAAAAATCATATTTTTGTAAAAGTTTGATGCCCATAAAAATTCCAGCCACAGCTAGAATCGGCAACCACCAAGTAAAGCTATTTAGAATTTGTTGGAGACGCCATTCTCCCATGGGGCCGTGCTGACGAAGGAGAAAGAAGGCTAGATTATTGACGAAAATTAAAACCGTAGCAATGCCGGCTAATCCAGCACTAAGAGCCAAAGAACCAAGCACAAAATACCAGCGAGGTTTCATGCGCACCGAGCCAGTTTTGACTCTATCCATGATGTTTTTTTCCAAATTTACTGGAGCTTTTTTTAGTTGTTTTGGCATATTTTTTTGATTAAAATTTTGGCTCGACGAATGCGCGTACCCACGCTGCTAATTGGCAAACGTAAAATATCACTGATCTCCTCGTATGATTTTTCTTCCAAATAAAAAAGCGACAGAGGTTCTCTGTAAAGTA
This sequence comes from Candidatus Pacebacteria bacterium UBA6188, assembly GCA_002422765.1. Taxonomy (GTDB): domain Bacteria; phylum Patescibacteriota; class Microgenomatia; order UBA1400; family PJMF01; genus UBA1364. Next base: position 4,147 of record DITI01000014.1, read on the forward strand.
GTGGTATTTTTTGAAGACACTTTTTGGCACGTTTAATTTCTTCTTTACTGATCATTTCTGCTTCCAAATCAAGTGGGCTGGCAAGTTCTAAAATTTGTTCGGTAGACTGATGTAGCTTGTTTTTTTGAATTAAATTTAGTGCTTGGTTGTGAACAATGCGATACAGCCAGCTGGAAAATTTCATGCTGGTTTTAAAGCTGTTGAGGTTGATAAAAGCTTTGATAAAAGCCTCTTCCACGCTATCAGCTGCAAGATCTTCATNNGATCGTTGATTAAATAATTGGCGTAGCGTAGAAGTTTTTTTTGATAGCGCTTGATCAAAACACTGTAAAGTTCTTGATCGTTTTTGCGCACCAACTCAACGATGGCTTCGTCACTTAGCTTGCTAGTATTGATTTGAGGCATGATCTTTGTATGGATTATATGTCTTGTGATGGCGCCTCGCTACAGCGAGGCGCCACAACAATCATCAGCGGTCAATAATTAGCGGTTACAATTGCCAGCACGACCTTCTCTTTGACCAGAGCCACTGCCATTTTTTTGTCCAAGACCCAGTTCAGCTCGAATAGCTGCAGCTTCTTCTGTCTTACCTTCCAAAGCTAATTGGTGAGCTTCTGCAAACTTGGCAAAATTTGCCTCATTGATGCGTC